>JAMOMM010000093.1 GCA_027067085.1 Hyphomicrobiales bacterium | reverse complement strand
TAACGTTGCTGTCGCTGTCATGTTTAAAAACGCGGGGCAGTCAGATTGGTTTTTTTCAAGTTGATGAATATCCTTCAGCGCCAATTTCAAACCATCCTTATTGCGCACAACGCCGACATTATCTGTCATGGTTTGGCGCAAAGATTTAACAGCTTCTGGATCGGGTAGGGTGCCTAATGTATCAAACTCAATTTCGACATTTGGTATGGTGTTGTTTGGGGCTTTACCCAATGTAGACTCGATGCCATCAGCGCAAGTACGTGCAAAAACCAACGCTTCTAGTAGCCCGTTTGAGGCAAGTCGGTTAGCGCCGTGTAATCCGGTAGAACTTGCTTCACCGCAAACCCATAAATTCTCAATACTGGTTTTGCCATTCATATCACTGTCAATTCCACCCATATGATAGTGTGCTGCTGCTGCAACTGGAATTGCATCTTTTACAGGGTCAATACCACCGCGTGCGCATGATTCAGCAACCGAAGGAAAGTTTGTAAGAATGGCTTTTCCCAAAGCTTTTCTGGTGTCAAGCATCGGCCTCATACCCGCTTGTGTTTGAGCAAATATTGCGCGCGCCACAATATCACGCGGGGCAAGCTCGCCATCTTTATGACCACCATTTTCGATGTCGAGCATAAACCGCTCGCCATTTTTATTGATTAAAGTTGCCCCTTCGCCGCGCAAAGCTTCGGTTGCCAGTGGCGCAGGGTCTTCTCCCATATCAATCGAGGTTGGGTGAAACTGTACAAATTCTGCATCAGAGATTAAAGCGCCAGCCCGCGCGGCCATGCCAATCACCTGTCCACGAATGCGCAGTGGATTGGTTGTTAAGGCATAAAGGCCGCCTGAACCTCCCCCCGCCAATAAAACCGCAGGGCTTTTTACCAATACAGGGCTAGAGCGTTTCTTAGCAGAACTTTCAATCCATACGCCGATAATTTTGTTGTTTTTAACTTCAAGCCGCGAAGCCAAAACACCTTCCATAACTTGAACAGATGGGGTTTTACTAACTTGGGCAATGAGCGATTCCATAATGGCTTTGCCCGCCTGATCGCCTTGCACGCGTACCACGCGCGCAAAACTGTGGGCTGCTTCCTTGCTCATGACGTACTTGCCATTTTCATCACGATCAAACGGAGTACCCAACTCAGTAAGGTCTAAAATGAACTCTCGCGCGTCTTTGGTAACAAAATCGGCTACGTTTTCATCGACGGTTCCAGCCCCCGCAATAACGGTATCTGTCGCGTGATCTTTTGGGTCGTCTTTTTTGCTCATCGCTGCTGCAATGCCACCTTGCGCCCAAGCAGAACTTGCCCCTTCGCCCAAGGTTTCAGGCGAAATCATGAGCACAGGGCGCGGGGCAAGTTTCAACGCAGCATAAAGCGCGCCTAAACCTGCACCAACAATAATCACACGATCAGTTGAAATAAAGTCGTTCAACGCCAAGTCTCTCTTATTTTGTGAAAGTCGCGCTTAGGTCGATCATGGCCTGCACTGCTTTTTTAGCCTGTTTCGCCACGACTGGGTCAACGGTCACTTCATGGCTCATCGTATGAAGAGAATACAGGATATTTTCCAATGTAATCTTTTTCATAAAGGGACACATGTTGCATGGTTTAGCAAACTCGACCTCAGGTAATTGATCGGCAATGTTGGATGCCATTGAGCACTCGGTAACGAGCATGGTTTTCTTTGGCTGATTATCCGTCACCCATTTAACGATGCCGCTGGTAGAACCTGTGAAATCTGCTTCTGCCACCACTTCTGGCGTACATTCAGGGTGTGCGATGATTTTTAGATCAGGGTCCAGCTCGCGATGGGCTTGCAGGTCTTTTGCGGTGTAAAGTTCATGTACGATGCAAGATCCCGGCCAGTAAACCACATTCTTTTTGGATTCATTAGCCACATTCTGCGCTAAATACTGGTCTGGTGTCATAATGACGGTGTCGCTGTCCATTGCATCAACAATTTGCAAGGCATTGGCAGACGTACAGCAAATATCAGATGCCGCTTTAACTTCAGCGGTTGTATTTACATAAGACACAACAGGGGCACCAGGGTATTTTGCCCGCATTTGTGCAACACCTTCTGCGGTGATTGATTCCGCCAAAGAACAGCCAGCCTCCATATCTGGAATAAGCACAGTTTTTTCTGGGTTAAGAATTTTTGACGTTTCGGCCATGAAGTGCACACCGCACTGAACAATAACATCTTCTTCTACTTCTGTTGCCTTAATGGCAAGCTGCAAACTGTCACCAAAAAAGTCAGCCACACCGTGATAGATTTCAGGAGTCATATAGTTATGAGCAAGAATAACAGCGTTTTTTTGTTTCTTCAGCTCATTGATGGCAACGACGTAGGGTGCAAAGTATCGCCAATCCTGTTCAGAAATAACCCGACTGGTTTTCGCATAAATGTCTTTTGTTGCTTCAACATGTTTATCAGATGGTTCTAAGTCAAAGTGCTTAGAAAGTTCTTCTCGTATTTGTTCGCTTTTAACAGGGAAGTGATCCAATGGTCTTGCTCCTCGATTTTCGCGGTGAGTTTATTTGCGAGTTTTGCGATACTGTTTCAGGGCTAATGTGGGGTCTTTGGCGACAGAATTAAAGTGCTAAAGTGGCGCGGTCGCTTTTATCATATCAAATCCCTCGGCGCTATTTACTTTTAATTTTATCAAAAACTGTCTTTGTTTGTAAAAAAATTGAGGCATTGTTTTTGACAAAATAGTTGCCAGTTAAACCGAAATAAGGGCGAATGCTTTCCATTATTCGGTAAAATCTGTACACTGACTATGTTGAGAGTAGAGAGATAAAAGGCGGTAAAATAATGATTTCTGTATCAGTTGGCACTACGGCAGCCCAATTAAACGCACTAATTGCAAATGCGGCAGACGGAGAGGTTATTGTTTTAGACGATGGCCTTCACATTTTTGACGCACCGATTTTGATCGAGCGTGATAATGTCACTTTGAAAGGCCAAAGTGAATCAGGCACCATTATTCAGTTTTCTTTTGCAACAGGACAAGAGGCTTCTGGTATTCAAGCCAATGGTGGATCAAAAGTCTATTTAGGTGTCTCTAATCAAGATATATCAGCCGACCAAACTCATATTACGCTCGCACCCGATCATGGGCTGCAAGCGGGCGATGTCATCTATATTTATCAGGCCAATACTCAAGAATATTTGAATGAGAACGGCTGGACCAATGTGTCATGGGATGACGCAGATGAACGCCCATTTAGAGAAACTATCGTTGTTGTAGAAAGCGTCGATGGTGCAACCGTGCAGTTAAATCACCCAATTCCATATGATATGGACGCTGGTGAGATTAAAGTTTTTACTATTGATGCAGTGGAAAACATCACATTATCAGATTTTACTGTTACCTACGATTTGGGCACGGCGAACCCGTTTGATTTCGTTAATGCGGCTCCAGGATTTGAAGGCACAAGTGCAATAGAACTAAACCAAACTGTGGATGCCAACCTATCCAACATCACCATCAATGAAGCTGCTAGCAATGGGTTAACATTAAACACTTCGATTGACGTAGTTGGTGATAGCATTACGATAAATGGGAGCCATAACAAAGGTGGCGGCGGCAATGGATATGGGGTGGAGTTGCACGAGTCATCATTTAACACATTGACGAACCTAGATATTTTTGATGTTCGCCATGCGTTTGTATTGTCGGCTTGGAATGCTGAAAACGATAACACCATCCACATCTCCAATACCAACCGAGATATAAATTTTCACGGTAGCCCCGATAGTGGCAATGTTGTTACCATAGACAATGCGGCGTTAGAATATGACCAATCACAAAACACAAGCGGTTTGAACGGTGTTTGGAGTTTGGTCTCATCAGGTGGCGCGAGCCATGCCGCGACGGATATATTTGGCGAAAATTCAATTCTCTTCACCCATGGCGAAGGCTCCAGCAACAATGATGTTATCTATGGAGCAGATGGCGGTGCTTATTTAAATGGAAAATTTGGCTACGATACGCTTGTAGGCGGGGCAGGCGACGACATCATCATTGGCGGCACGCGCAAAGATACACTCACGGGTGGTGATGGGAGCGATACTTTTATCTTCCGCATGGGTGATGATCTCGACACGATCACCGATTTCCAGTTTGGTGTGGGTGGAGATATTCTCATTTTTGCCGCCAATGGTTCGGTAGATTCATTTGATGACTTGCGTATTACTCAAGTCGGTGATGATGTGCGCATTCGCTATGGTTCAAACAGTACCGTGGTCATTGAGGATCATGACGTTGCCGATATAGATGCTGCAAATATTCAGTTTGACCCTACAGGCTCACTTACCGCAGCGGCCTATTTTGGAATAGATTTTATCGAAGGTATGTAGGCGAGTGACGATCAACCTAAAACGGAAAAACTGCTGTCCTTGTTGACCTTACGATTGCGCGAGAAAGTGCTAAGCGGTAAGGTCCAGCCAATGTTTGTTAGCTCCATTGACGTTGGGTTTTCATCATGATCGTTGCCTGCTTCACAGTTTTCAATGATTTGTGTCATGATTTTGCCCGCAAGAGGCGCGTTTTTAAACTGGTTGCCGCTGGTGCCAATGGCCATGTAATAGCCCGCTAAATCAGATTTGTCGTAAATAGGGTTCCAATCATCAGACACATCATAAAGCGCGACAATGCCATTGATTGATGCTGGTATTTGCAAATCTGTATACCTTTGAGCTTGGCGCATTACTTGCGTTGTCAGTTGTTCTGAAATATTTGCATCAAAATCATCGGCATCTGCCCAGTCAATTTGATCGCAAGGTGGCTGAACCGTGCCAATAAGCATGTGATTGCCCGTTTCTGGGCGCGAATAGGTGCCGACATCATCGTCGGCGCAAAGTGGGCCTTCATGCTCATAATCAAACCCGTCAGGCGCTTTCAAACTGGCAACTTCTTGGCGGCAGGGGCGGGTTTTGATGAGTGTATTGCCACCTTTTCCGGCAAGGGCATTGATTTTACCAGAATGGGGCCCAGAAATGTTGATGACAATCGGCGCATGGATTTGGCTGCCATCTTTAAGCGTGACACCAGCCACACGGTCATCTTGTTGTATGATTTCAACAACTTCACTGTTGAGTTTGAATTGCCCACCGTTGGCAATAACGGCATCTTTAACGTTATTCGTCGCTTGTTGGGGATTGCTGATATAGCCGCCAACTGGAAAATAAATGCCTCCAGCAAGCTCTGGACCTGTTGGTTCAGCAAAACCATCATCTTCAACCTGTCTAACTGGTTCATAGCGAGACGTGTTTATAATAGGTAGGCGTTGTTTAATTTGGTCAGCCGTCAGGTTTTCATAAGGGCAGCCGATGGCATCCATAATCGGGCCAACGTTTGATAAATAATTATTGCTCTGTGTTTTGTAAATTAAACACCCTGTATCGTGATAAGTGACGAGATCGTTTTGATTGATTTCTCCAACGTAGTCTGCCCAATTGGTCCAATAGTGCCAGCCTTCATAAGCCAGCGCACTTGCATCGTTTGTTGAGTAAAAGGTGCGTATAACGGCACATGACGACGACGTAGACCCATAACCAACCGCTGGATTTTTGTCGATGTTCAGTGTCTTGTAACCCTTTTTTGACAACTCGAATGCAGTGCATACACCAACAATTCCAGCACCAATAATAATTACATCGTATTCGTCTATGGGCATCTGTTTATTCTCAAGTTTTAGACCAAAAGGTTCATTTGTGTCTTGAAGGAAGCAGAAAAACGGTTACGTTGTAAAGGTAAGACTTCGCCAGTGCTTCAAACAAGTACATTAAACAAGCGAGGCAATTCCAAAGGGAGAGATATGAGTAATCCTGTCACCGTAGATGTTCAAGGCGATATTGCCGTTGTTACCGTTGCAAATCCACCAGTAAATGCCCTTAGTCAAGCTGTACGAGCAGGGCTGCAAGAGGCTTTTAAGGCATCAAATTCAAATGATAATGTAAAAGCGATTCTACTTTTATGTGATGGGCGCACCTTTATTGCAGGCGCAGATATTTCAGAATTTGGCAAACCGCCGATGGAACCTCATTTACCAGAACTGATTTATGAAATTGAATCTTGTGAAAAACCAATTGTTGCGGCCATTCATGGGACGGCACTTGGTGGTGGCTTGGAAGTGGCGCTTGGTTGCCATTATCGCGTCGCGGTGAAGTCTGCAAAAGTTGGACTACCTGAAGTGGGCTTGGGCATTTTGCCTGGTGCGGGAGGAACTCAACGTTTGCCTCGTTTGGTTGGCGCGCAAAAAGCCTTGGAAATGATTACATCTGGCGCTCCGATTAAAGCAGAGGCCGCCGCAGCCATTGGCTTGATTGACGAAGTTGGAGAGGGCGATGACATTGGCGCCATTGGTATGGCATTTGCACGCCGGGTGGTTGATGAAAACATGCCTGTGCGTCGGACGCGCGATTCTAATGATAAAATAAAAGCTGATGCAGGAAATACTGCATTGTTTGACGGTGCCCGCGCATTATTGAACAAAAAAGCCCGCGGCATGTTTTCTCCATTTAAATGTGTTGATGCAGTTGAAGCAGCCACGACTCAAAGTTTTGACGAAGGCATGAAGACAGAGCGGCGCTTGTTTCAAGAGTGTATGGATTCGCCACAACGCCACGGCATGATCCACGCCTTTTTCGGTGAACGCGCAGTGGGCAAAATCAAAGAAATGGCACCTGGCCCCAATCAGGGCAAACCGCGCGAAATTAAAACCGTTGGTATCATCGGCGGCGGCACCATGGGGGCGGGAATAACCGTTGCCCTTATGCAATCGCGCATTCCCGTGCAGATGGTTGAACGCGATGAAGATGCGGCAAAAGCTGGCCGTGCTAATGTGGAATACATTCTTGATGGTGGTGTTAAGCGTGGCAAACTTACCGTTGAGCAAAAAGATGCCATGATGAACGGACTTTATAATGTTTCGTCAAATTATGATGGTTTGAAGGATGTTGATCTGGTCATTGAAGCTGCCTTTGAAGAAATGGGTGTTAAAAAGCAAATTTTTGAAACTTTAGATAAAGTCTGCAAACCTGGTGCGATTTTAGCATCAAACACGTCTTATCTTGATATTGAAGAAATTGCTGCTTGCACAAATCGCCCAAGTGACGTGCTCGGCTTACATTTCTTTTCACCAGCCAATTTGATGCGTTTGTTAGAGGTTGTTGTGACCAAAGACACAAGCCCTGACGTTGTCGTCTCTGGCTTTGCATTGGCCAAACGCATGCGTAAAGTCGCTGTTCGCGCAGGTGTTTGCGATGGCTTTATTGGCAACCGTATTTTATCAAACTATCTAAAATGCGCTGAACTTATGGTTCTTGATGGTGTTTCACCATACGATATAGACAAAGCTTTGGTTGATTTTGGGTATCCAATGGGACCATTCTCGGTGAGTGATTTGGCTGGACTTGATATTGGTTGGGCAACGCGCAAACGTTTGGCGCCAACACGCGATAAAAACATTCGCTATGGCACTTATGCTGATAAAATTTGTGAACAAGGCTGGTTTGGTCGCAAAACCAAAATGGGTTTTTATGATTATTCAGGCGGTATGGTTGCAGACACGCCAAACCCAGCGGTGATGGAGTTTGTTGAAGCTGAACGTAAAGAACATGGCTATGCTGATAAGGGCATAGATCAAGAAGGCATCGTTAGACGCTATCTCGCTTCGATGATTAACGAAGCAGCTAAAGTGATTGAAGAGGGCATTGCCCAGCGGCCAGTTGATGTGGATATGGTCTTGCTATTTGGTTATGGTTTTCCGCGTTTTCGTGGTGGCCCAATGAAATATGCAGATATGTACGGCCTAGATAAGGTTGTGGCCGACATTGAAGAATTTGCGAAAGAAGATCCAGCCTTTTGGCAACCAAGTAAATTGTTACTTGATCTTGCCGCTAAGGGTGAAACATTCGATAGTTTAAATAAATAATGATTTATAAGATTTTAGGGAGACAGATAAATGTCTGAAGCGGTAATTGTATCAACAGCACGCACAGGAATTACTAAAGCATTCCGTGGCTCAATGAATATCACTCATGGGGCGACCATGGGCGGCCATGTGATAAAACAAGCGGTCGAGCGCTCTGGTATCGATCCTAATATCTTAGAAGATGCCTTTATTGGTTGTGGATTTCCTGAAGGTGGCACAGGCTTTAACATTGCCCGTCAAGCCGTTTTGCGGGCTGAACTACCCGTGAGTGTTGCTGGCGTTACCATCAATCGGTTTTGTAGCTCTGGCCTGCAAGCCATCGCCATGGGCGCTCATTCTATCACTCAAGAGGGAAACAAAGCCGTTGTTGCAGGTGGTTTAGAATCCATCACCTTGACACAAGGCAAATTGAATACCAACGATCAGCACGAAAAATGGCTGCTAAAACACAAGCCTGCCGTTTATATGGAAATGATTGATACCGCTGATATTGTTGCCGAGCGCTATGGCATTTCCCGCGATGCTCAAGACGAGTACGGCGCACAAAGCCAGCAACGCACAGAAGCAGCACAAAAAGCAGGGTTGTTTGATGATGAGATTGTACCATTTTCAACAACCATGGGTGTGCAAGACCGCGAAACCAAAGAAATTTCATTCCATGATGTCACAATCGAAAAAGACGAATGTAACCGCCCTGGCACCACCAAAGAAGGCATTGCTGGTTTAAAACCCATCAAAGGCGATGATAAATTCATCACTGCGGGAAACGCATCGCAACTTTCAGACGGTGCATCGGCCAGTATTTTGATGAACGCAAAAGAAGCTGAAAAACAAAACATAGAACCACTTGGTGCTTTCCGTGGCTTTGTAACCGCTGGCTGTCAGCCCGATGAAATGGGCATTGGTCCCGTTTTTGCCGTACCAAAACTGCTGAAACGGGCAGGGCTCAAAATGGATGACATTGGCCTTTGGGAACTTAATGAAGCCTTTGCCGTACAAGTGCTTTATTGCCGCGATAAATTAGGTATTCCAAACGACATTCTAAACGTCAATGGTGGTGCAATTGCAATCGGCCATCCGTTCGGCATGAGTGGTGCGCGTATGGTTGGCCATGCACTGCTCGAAGGCAAACGCCGTGGTGTTAAGTATGTTGTGACCACCATGTGTATCGGTGGCGGCCAAGGTGCTGCTGGCCTGTTTGAAGTGTATTAAGGATAAAAAGATGGATTTGTCATACAGCAAAGAAGAAAATGACTTTCGCGAGGAAGTGAAAACCTTTTTAGCCGAAAAGCTACCAGCTCGCCTTCGGGACGTTGTAAAGCAGGGCAAGAGGCCCAAAAAGGAAATCTTTGATGAATGGCACGCCATTTTGAACAAACAGGGCTGGTTGACCTTTACATGGCCAAAGAAATTTGGCGGTGTAGAGTGGAATGCTGTCCAACGCCACATTTTTGAAGAAGAATGTTCCGCTGCTGGCGCACCACGCATTGTACCGTTTGGTCTTGGCATGTTAGCGCCTGTGTTGATGAAGTTTGGCAGCCAAGAGCAAATAGACCATTACCTTCCACGGTTACAAGATGGCACAGACTGGTGGGCGCAAGGGTTCTCTGAACCGGGTGCTGGCTCAGACCTTGCTTCACTTCAATGTAAAGCTGTTCGCGATGGTGATAACTATATCGTCAACGGTCAAAAAACATGGACGACCTTGGGCCATTACGCCAATTGGATTTTCTGCCTCGTGCGCACTTCAAGTGAAGGTAAGAGACAAGAAGGTATTTCGTTTCTTTTGATTGATATGGCCACACCTGGCATTGAGGTCAAACCCATCATCACTTTAGACGGGGAACACGAAGTCAACGAAGTATTCTTCAATGACGTTAAAGTCCCCATTACAAACCTTGTCGGTGAAGAAAACAAAGGCTGGACCTACGCCAAATATTTGCTGACCCATGAGCGCACCAACATCGCAGGCGTTGGGTTTTCTACTGAAGGATTTGAAAACCTCAAACGCTTGGCCGCTATTCAAACGCGCAATGGCAAATGCCTTGCCGAGGATCATTACTTTGCCGCCCGTATGGCGCGCATAGCCATTGATTTATCGGCAATGAAAACCACCAATATGCGTATTTTGCAAGCTGCTGCTGCTGGTCAAGCACCTGGCGCTGAAAGCTCAATGCTTAAAGTCAAAGGCACCGAAATCCGACAAGCGATCAATGACCTGCATCGCCGTGCTCTTGGCCCATATGCTGCACCCTTCATTCCTGAAAGCTTAGAGGAAGGATATAACGAACCACCAATTGGTCCTGAGGGCGCAAATGTTGTTGCCAGTCAATATTTCAACAACCGCAAACTTTCAATCTTTGGTGGTTCCAATGAAATTCAAAAAAACGTCATCGCAAAAATGATGTTGGGACTGTAGATCATGGATTTTAATCACACCGAAGACCGCCGTTTATTCGCCGATACAATCGCAAAGTTTTTAGGCGATAATTACGACTATATGAAACGCAATGAGTATGCCGCGAGCCAAGATGGTTTCAGTAAAGATATGTGGAGCCAATTTGCTGAACTAGGCGCTTTGGCCGTTCTTTTTGATGAAGACGCTGGCGGGTTTGCCGGCCAAGGGTTTGACATTGCTGTCGTGTTTGAAGAATTGGGTAAGGCCATCGTGGTGGAACCATTCTTAGCCAACCTAATGGCAGGGCGCGCAATTGCTGGTTTAGGCGATGACGCTCAAAAATCGCTGGTAGAAGAAATGATAGCAGGGGGCCGACAATTGGCGTTTGCTCACACCGAGGCTCAAGCGGGCTATGCCCCAGCTTATGTTTCTGCAACGGTGTCAAAGAGTGATGGAGTCTATAAACTAAATGGGCACAAAGCGGTGGTTCTTAATGGCGGCCATGCAGATACATTGGTTGTCTCGGCCCGCTCGTCTGGAAAAGACGATGATGAAAGCGGCATAGGGTTGTTTTTAGTAGCAGCAGACGCGCAAGGACTGCGCATCAGCTCATACAAAACTGTTGATGGTTATAATGCCGCTGACATCTGGTTAGAGGATGCACAAGCCCAACCGTTGGGTAATGTTGAAAATGGATTTGAAACGATTGAAAAAATCTTAGCTGTCGCCAACGTGGCACTCAGCGCCGAAGCACTAGGTGCAATGCAATCAACGGCTATGATTACGCTAGAGTTTCTGAAAACCCGCAAGCAATTTGGCGTGCCAATTGGCAAGTTCCAAGTTTTACAGCACCGCATGGCTGAGTTGATGATTGAAATGGAACAAGTGCGTTCAGCAGTTATCAATGCCGCTGGCCATTTAGAAAGTAACCGCAATGAACGTGAGTGGTACGTTTCTGCTGTTAAAAACCTTGTTGGTCGCACAGGTCGTTTGTTTGCTGAAGAGGCAATACAAATGCATGGTGGTATTGGCATGACGTGGGAATATTCTGTTGCTCACTTTGCAAAACGGCTGGTGATGATTGACCACTTATTCGGTGATGAAGATTTCCACCTAGACAGAATTGTAAAATTGAACAATATATAGGGTCTGCACGGAAGGGTTGTTTTCGATTCTTCTAATCCTTTTTAAAGGAACGTTATAAGAATATGTCAAACCAAAGTAATCATACGATTTCCGGCTTGTTAAAAACTCGAAACGCCCGATTTAAAGGAAAATCTGGCGATGTTGAACTCGCCCGTGAGCGCCAACAACTTACCCGTATGATTGAAGATAATTACCCTGCATTTGAACCCGTGCGTGATTTACTTTTAAAAAGGAATCCTAACTGGGAAAAGGTCGAAGAAGACCTTTGTCTACATGGCTCAACATTGAGAGAAGAAATTCGCCGCCATGGCATGTGTAGTAAGCACCCCGATGGGGGATACCACGTTGATTCTCACGCAAAACGCTATCTCGGCGGCGGTTGGTTGGAAGAGCTTGCTTGGCTTGCTGCCATGGAAGCAGGGGCTGATGAAGCCGTTTTTGCCCAAACTATTGGTTGGCACGCTCAAGGCTATCATGGCCAAAATGAAATTGATCTTATTGTCCGAAAGGGCTCAAGGTTAGGATTCACGTCATGTAAAGCCGTAGGTTCAGAATTTAATTCCGACAGCAGAAAACATCGCAACCGCTTAATGGATGCTTTGCATGAAGCGGACAATTTGGCAGATCACTTTGGAGTTGATGGTGACCGTGTGGCAATTTTAGTTACAGCGGACTTAATTGACGAGTTGAAAAACCAACCCCGCTATATGTCCTTGATGGGCAAGGCTGCGGTTCTTGATGTGCGCATTATTCCACTTGAAGAACTTGGCTGGGACAAACTTGTTTTAGCTATTGGTGAACTTTTAGAATAGTCAAAATTTAGCGCGTGAATGCTTGAATCCAAGTAAACGCGACGCACTCTAGGCTTTGCAGTTGCGATAACTGCTTTTAGCTAAGCGCCGCCAGCTTGAAGAACACGAAAACTTTGAACAGGCAAATTTTGCCAACATATCAGCAGAAATGGCGTGGGCTAAATTCAGTGAATGGCCTTTACCATCAGATAATGTGCTGACCATCATGCCACTTAGTTGTGCCCGTTGATTGAACAATGGCCCACCAGATTCACCTTTGCGAGTGCTCATTCTAACCACCATTGCATCAGGATAACCAAAACCGTTATAGCTGACAGGACGGCCAAAGCTCATTGATTGCATCTGGCCAATACGCGCCGTGTCGCCCTTAGCATGGGGCTTGCCTAAAGAAAAAACAGCCGATCCCTTTGCTAAACAAGGTGTTGAATTTGGCGATACCGCAGTCCCAGAAAAGTTGGAAAGTTTGAGCAAGGCGATATCGGGTGATCGTTGTACGCCAATGACTTTACCATTGTAAATTTTGCCATTGCTATTACGTGCTTCGACGCTGTTTCCTAGTTTTAGAGCGACATGACCAGCTGTCAAAACATAACCAGCAGGATCAATGATAAACCCGCTTCCAGAGGTCAAAGCTTTTGCGAGAATTTCATTTTTGCGTGCGCCGCTAGATTTGGTAGATTCAGTGATAATAAGCGTGACATATGTCGGGCTGGTGCGTTGAATCAGTGAATTCATATTCGGTGATAAAACAGCAGCTGCCGGTGTGGCCCCATTCTCGATACTAACCGACCGCGGTCCCGTTGATAAATTGGCGTTTGTCGCGCAGGCTGACAGACCTAAAATCAAACCAAAACCCAGCGTTGAGCGCATTCGCAATTTGGTTTTGCTTGTTCTGATATTTCTCATTGTATTTTAGCCCCTGTATGCAATTCGATGTCGAGATGTTCGAATGTCGACAAACTGCCTTAATTGCTAACAAATATCCAGATATTTGTGGCAAAATTTGTACAATTATTCCGTTTCGTACTGTTTAATTAAACCGCCTAAGCGTTGTTTTAGCTCCCCTAGCCAAGGTTCATATGGTTTCCAGCGTGCAATGGACGATGTATAGACTGGTTTGCGGACTTGCTCTAGGCTGGCCGTGCGCACTGTATGGGATGATTTATGGAAATCTAAGCAGCTTTGCTCCCACGGTAAATCAACATGAGCGATAATCTGCTGGGCGTACTTTTCTGGCTTATTGACAAGGTCTTCGTACCTAATTGATAAGATATTGTCGGGGAACCTCTCGTACCAGTGATGCATAAGTTCAGCGTAGTTCTTTTGATGTGTTGCTATTCGATCAAAGCTATAAGTAAAGTCGAGCCCACCTTCAGAAAAATACTCTTTATAAGCTGACCACGCAGTATCCATTGGATGTCTCTCGCAAATAATAATTTTTGCGTTGGGGAACATTGCTAAGATCAATCCAATGTGTGGTACAGACCCAATTGACTTGTCGACCAGTCTTGATTTGTGCTCAAGGTTTTTAGGGTAGGCTTTTAGGTATGATTGAGCTGCTTGAGCAATTGAATCTACTTTCTCGGGGTTAATACTTGGCACAAGCGCAGGTATTAATTCTAGCTCTCCTAAACCTTCGGCATCTGAGTGAGCAGCGATAATACTTTCTACTAATGTTGTACCAGATCGAGGAAGGCCTGTTACAAAAACGGGTTTATTGGAAAGCACACCTTTTGGGTTAGGAAAGGGGATTTGCCCAACTTTAGCCCAACACATCTCAGCTTTTTGTTTTCTTTGTTCATTATCATCTTTTACAACAGAACAAACGAGATCGTTTGCCGTTGAAAAGTTTATGAATGCCTTTTCAAGGTCACCTGCTTTTTCGTAAAGAAGGGCAAGGGCGAAATACATCGGCACTTGGACCGTCAAAACAGATTTATCCTTACTTTGAGCCACTGTTTCTTCAAGGTCTTGTAGGGATATAGATGACGGCGCTGACTTGGCCATATAGAGGTATGGATACCCAGTGTCAGAATCTGACGACAACGCAGATTTAATGTAGCTAATCGCGGTTGTTTTGTCTCCATGTGTAAGGGCTAACAAGCCTAAGTATGTATCGATCAGGCTCTTGTTGTTTGATGTCGAGCGCGCGCGTAAATAGGTTTTTTGAGCACCTTTTTGGTCACCAGCTAAATCTTTTAGCCGAGCGAGTTCAATAAAGTCAGATTCGACGTCTCGAATGCGCGCAATTTTTTCTGCAATTACAACGGCATACTCATACCGGCGTAAATCCGATAAGACAGTCAATGCCCCTTGTAGTGCGGGCAAAAAATTACCATCAATTGCTAAGGCGTATTCATACTGTTTGAGGCTTAGTTCAAGGTGTTTAAAGCCATAAAGCATGAGGCCATGATTGACGATGCCTGGTACAAAGTTGGGAAATACCTTTTGTGCTGCATTAAATGCCTCATGTGCACGTTCTGATTGGCCAAGCCGTTCGTAGCTTTCCGCGATTGTTAAATAGCACTCAGCATTTTTCGGTTCAATTTTGATGGCTTCTAGGCATAATTCCACGGCATTTTCAGCTTGCCCTGTTTGGTTGAACTTTTGTGCTGTCGAAAGTGCGTGAGTAATTTCTGCATGTTTTGTTGGTGGCAAGTGGTAGCGAGGTGTTGCTAGAACCGTATGTTTTTTTTTGCGTTGATTTTGTTTTTTGCGAGCCATGATATTGATTGTTCTTGTGCTGACCAGATTAAATCTGAGGTTAGGTGAGGGGGTGGGAAGACTATATATTCATTTTAGTAGGTTTGGTTTTCATATGAACACGTTGTCTTGACAAAATTGTGATTCATTTAGACAACAAAAAACCGGCCTGCAAAACAGGCCGGTTCTCTTTCAGACATAAATGTCTAAACGCTTGTGCGTGGAGTTCTTAGAAGAAGAACCATGCGCCGAAAGCACCACGGATAGCATCTTGTTTGCCACCACCTTGGAACTTTTGTTTGCCCCAAACAACTTCCCAACCAAGACGCATTTGCTTAACAGGACGCCACATGATGTTTGCGTGTACTGTATGAACGCTTTTGCCTTGACCAACGATATTGTTGTAAGCTTTTGTCCAGCCCCAAAGTGCATTGATGGTTGTTGTTTCAGACACATTGAATGAAACGCCAGCACCAGCTGCAAGGATTTTAAGAGGATTGCCAACTGCGTTTAAACGACCAATGTGTGAAAGTTGGAAGTTAGTACGAGTAGGCTCGCCTTTACCATACATCAATACGCCTGTGAATGTAGCCATATCGCCAAGATTGATGTTTGCACCACCTTGAACCATCCAGCCCATTTTTGTGCCGTAGTCAGCAATTTTACCGCCAACCCAAATTTGGTGGCCGCCAGCAGCATCATATTTGATGTGTGTAGCAACGTTAGGGTAGTCAGTACTACCAGCAACGTTTGAGAAGGTAGGATCTTCTAGAGCTGTTTTCCAAGTGATTGGACCGTTTTTATATGTCAAACGAACCATTGGAGTACGTGTGATTGAAGGACCAGCCCAACCTGTTGTATCAACAGTAGCAACACCAAAGTCTAGTGCACCAGCTGTCAACCATGTTTGACCAACAAGAAGTGTCCAGTTAGGTGTCATGTCCCATTCGCCATATGCGTGACGAAGACCTACATGGGTAGCAACGCCGCCACCAGAACCAGTTGATTGGAATTCCATGTGAGCGCGAACTTGGCCGATTGCTGTGTCTGTTTTAGCGCGGATGCCAAAACGAGCACGAGCATAGATATCAAACTGAGCTTTTGAGTTATCAACAATTGATGGGACAGCAAAGCCATTACCCATAGTTTCATTTGACCATGACAAGTAACCAGCAGTGTAACCGTAAACAGTGATTTCAGTTACTGGAGCTGGAAGATCTGCAGTAGGAGTTACAGAAATTGTTAGACCACGGTCTGTAGGGATAACACCATCACGAACGCTGTAACCCATTGAGTTCAAACGTGCGTCTGAGCTTTGACCTTTACGAACTGTCAGAAGGTTAGTACCTGCTGGCAAGTTAGCTGAAGGAGCTGTTTCGATTGTGTTTACACG
>JAMOMM010000092.1 GCA_027067085.1 Hyphomicrobiales bacterium | reverse complement strand
AACGCTTTGGCGTACCGATGGGTTATGGCGGACCCCACGCGGCATTCTTTGCGACAAGCGATGCTTATAAACGGTCAATCCCGGGTCGAATTATCGGCGTATCAGTTGATAGTCAGGGCCAAAATGCCTACCGTATGGCGCTGCAAACACGCGAGCAACATATCCGCCGCGAAAAAGCCACCAGCAACATTTGCACAGCCCAAGTCTTGCTCGCCGTCTTGGCTGGGTTTTTTGCCGTTTACCACGGGCAAAAAGGCATCCGACGTATTGCGCGGCGTATCCATCGTTTCACCGAAGTTTGCGCCCAAGGTATTAAATCTTGTGGCTATGAAGTTGAAACAACCAGCTATTTCGACACCATCACGGTTTATGCACCTGGTCGCGCCTCATCAATTGTTGCAAAAGCCAAAGAAAAGAGAATCAATTTACGGTTCGTTGATGCAGATCGCGTCGGCATTTCGTGTGATGAAACCACCCGCAAATCTGAGATTGAAAAACTACTGACCTGTTTTAAATCTTCAGCTCTATCCAAACAAAACATCTATGATTTGGATGAGCAATCAAGTGAGGTTATTCCACAAAACCTTGCACGCACCAGCCCATATTTAACCCACCCAACCTTCTCACTTTATCAAAGCGAAACTGAAATGATGCGCTATATGCGCCGTTTAAAAGTTAAGGACATTGCCCTTGATCGCTCAATGATCCCGCTTGGATCATGCACAATGAAACTGAATGCGACAACCGAAATGATGCCTATTTCTTGGCCAGAATTTTCCATGATGCATCCGTTTGCTCCGCTGGAACAAACCCAAGGTTATCAGCAGTTATTTGAAGACCTTGAAAGTGCCTTATGTGAAATTACTGGTTTTGATGCGGTTTCCTTACAACCCAATGCGGGCAGCCAAGGTGAATATGCGGGCCTTTTGACCATTCGCCATTACCAACAGAGCCAAGGACAGGGCCACAGAAACATTTGCCTTATTCCCGTTTCTGCTCACGGCACCAACCCAGCCTCGGCCGTTATGGCAGGTATGAAAGTGGTTATCGTAAAGTGCGATGAAAATGGCAATGTTGATGTTGATGACCTTAAAGCACGGGCGCAAGAACACGCCGAGAACCTTGCAGCGTTAATGATTACCTACCCTTCAACCCATGGCGTGTTTGAAGAAGCCATTTCTGACATTTGCCAAATCATTCACGATAATGGCGGGCAGGTTTACCTTGATGGTGCCAACCTGAATGCCATGATGGGTCTGGTGCGCCCTGCTGATGTGGGCGGCGATGTTTGTCATATGAACTTGCATAAAACCTTTGCAATTCCCCATGGCGGCGGCGGGCCGGGCGTTGGCCCAATTGGTGTGAAAGCTCATTTGGCCCCGTTCCTTCCGGGACACTCAATTGTTGATGGGGTGAACCCTGCGCAAGGCAAAGGCCACACCATTGGTCAGGTTTCTTCTGCACCTTGGGGTTCTGCATCTATTTTGCCAATTTCATGGGCTTATATCGCCATGTCAGGTGCTGAAGGTTTAAAGCGTTCAAGCGAGATTGCCATCCTTAATGCCAACTATATCGCTAAGCGCCTCGATCCGCATTTCCCTGTGGTTTATAAAGGCACCAACGATTATGTCGCCCATGAGTGCATTATTGACCTTCGTGGCTTCAGAGAAAATTGCGGCATTTCAGTTGAAGATGTCGCAAAACGCTTGGTGGATTATGGTTTTCACGCACCAACCATGTCGTGGCCCGTTGCTGAAACCATGATGATTGAACCTACGGAATCAGAATCTAAAGATGAGCTTGATCGCTTTTGTGATGCAATGATTGCCATTCGCGCCGAGATCGCCAAAGTTGAATCTGGTGATGTGGCCGCGCAAGATAGCGTTTTGCATAATGCCCCGCACGTTCATCAATTGTTGTTAGAAGATTGGACGCGGCCCTATTCACGCCAAGAAGCCTTCTTCCCGCTTAAATATGTCAGTAATGATAAGTTCTGGCCTCCTGTTGGCCGTATTGATAATGTACGAGGTGATCGCAACCTTGTTTGTACTTGTCCGCCATTAACTGATTATCAGGAAGCTGCTGAATGAAGACACTTCGAGCCGCTACAATTCGAACCGTTGCCTTTGCTAGTGCGGTCATCGCAAGTCAACTAAACACCTTGCCTGCCACTGCTGGCTATAAAAGCAATACCGAAGCGAAGTTTCAAACATGGATCCAGCAACTTTGGCCTCAAGCAAAGGCCGCGGGCATTTCGCGCGCGACCTTTAATTCGGCCTTCAAGGGCGTGCGTCTTAACTGGAAACTGCCTGATCTTGCCCCTCCAGGCATGAAGCCGCGAGACAAAACTAAAAACCGCCAAGCCGAATTTGGCTCACCGGGGCGCTACTTCCGCGAGAAAAACATAAATGCGCTGGTTCAGCGTGGGCGTAAAATGCGCAAAAAATGGAGCAAAACCTTAAAAGCAATCGAAGCTAAATATGGTGTTCCGCAAAACATCATTTTGGCTGTTTGGGGACGCGAGACCAGCTTTGGGGCGGTTAAAATCCCTTATGATACTGTTCGGTCGCTAGCAACTTTATCATTTATGGGGCGGCGCAAGAGTTTCTTTCATCCCGAATTGATCGGCGCTTTAAAAATATTGCAACAGGGTCATATCTCACGCAGAAAACTTAAAAGCTCGTGGGCTGGTGCCATGGGGCAAACCCAAATGTTGCCGCGTAAATTTTTGAAGTATGCCGTAGATTTTGATGGCGATGGGCGCAAAAATATTTGGACATCCCCACCTGATGCATTGGCAACGACAGCGCGGTTTTTAAAGGCCCAAGGTTGGAATTCAGGATATTCATGGGGCTATGAAGTTACCATGCCAGCAAATTTTAGTTGCGCTCTTGAAGGCCCACACCGCGCCCAACCCATTGGCAACTGGGTTAAGTCTGGCTTACACCGCACGCGCGGACGCAAATTCTCCAATGCGCGGTTAAAGACCAAAGCTTCATTGCTCATGCCAGCGGGTGTATTTGGGCCAAGTTTTCTTGTGACTAAGAATTTCTATGTCATCAAAAAATACAATGAATCGGACCTTTACGCGTTGTTTGTCGGCCACATCGCAGATCGCATATCCACCAACAAAACCTTTGATGGCAAATGGCAAAAGGTCTCAACCTATACCCGCGCCAAAGTAAAAGTTTTGCAAAAAACTTTGCGCCGCGAAGGGTACAATATAGGCAAAAAAATTGATGGGCTAATTGGCTTTCGCAGCCGCGTGGCTATTGGCTCATATCAACAAAAGCATGGTATGAAACGTGATTGTTGGCCCGACAAGGCAACGTTAAAAAGAGCGGCACGTTAAAGCGCGCTAGAGCGTTTCATGTTTTGCTTGAATCACAAACAGGACATGAAACGCCGTAATTTCAATTACTTAAATAGGTCGTTCTGGGTCAATCAAAACATGAACGACTCTAGGCTTTATTGGACAGGTGCCACAACGCTTGTACTTGTGCTTGAGCCTGTTGCCGTTTGAAGCTTTGCTTTTCCACGTGTGACCAAAACTCGTTTTACAATCGCGCGGCGATACACATCGTTTAGCGCAATGTTTTTTTGCTGACGGATCACCTGCGGGCTGGCTTTTGAGTTGACAAACAAGTTATCAAAAAAAGCATCGGAT
>JAMOMM010000091.1 GCA_027067085.1 Hyphomicrobiales bacterium | reverse complement strand
CATACTGCGTCAAAGCATATCCTTCGGCATGACGCGCGGCGCATAAGCGCCGAGGTGCAGTCGCACCTAGTTCCTTTTACGAAGAAGCTCACGGCTGATCCTCGCGATACTCGGGCCTGCATACCCTGCCAACGCATGTCCTTCGGCATGACACGCGGCGCATTAGCACTAAGGTGTGATTGCCCTAGTTTTAGAGGAATACTGATAGGCTTTCGCGAGTTTACGGGAAAACAACCTACGTAAAGTTTGCGAACAACGCTAAATTTTACGTCCGCGACATATGGTTATTGTGTAAAACGTGTGAAAAGCTGGAAATCGGCCTCAATATGCGCTAGAGGAAAGTTAGACTTTTTGTTTGCCTCTCATTAGGAAATGTTCCCATGGAAGTTACGTGGTTTGATTTGGTCGTTGGCGGCCTGATGTTAATTTCAGGATTGCTAGCGTTAATGCGCGGATTCACGCGTGAAATCACATCCTTAGTTGCATGGGGCGGGGCAGCACTTGCGGCATTTGTTGCCGTAAACACACCTGAATTGGTGGCCCAAGCACAAGTTTATATCAAACAAGATCTTGCAGCGCTAATCGCTGTTGGAGCCAGTGTATTTCTTATTGTCCTGATTATTCTGTCCCTAATATCCATTCGGTTTACGGATTGGTTGCTGGATTCATCACCTGGCGCATTTGATCGCACACTCGGATTTATTTATGGGTTGGCGCGCGGTTTGGCCGTTGTTGTTATTGCTTATCTTTTCTACATTTACTTTTTTGCAGAAAATCGCCGCTTTGATGCGGTGCGAACGGCAAAGACTTTGCCAGCGATTGAACAAGTCTCTCTCAAGTTTCTTGATGTTACAGAACCGCTGATGGGTAGTGATTTGGCTGAAATACTTAGATCAAAAACCTATACGCACGTTCGTAAAAATGGTGGACCAACCCCAGCGCCAGCAACGCCAAGCACCACAAAAAAAGAAGATGGCTATAATTCTGGTCAGAAAAAAGTTCTCGATCAACTGATTGAGAATACTCAAAATAAGCCAAAACAAAATTAGATTTTAGCGGTCAAAATTAGGACATAGCGCCATGGACAGCAATCATACCGCAGATCAATTTAAAGACGACTTTGATCTTGATGGAGATTTGTTACGCGAAGAATGTGGCGTGTTTGGCATTTTTCGCCAGAACGACGCAGCGGCTCTGGCCGCACTTGGTTTACATGCCTTGCAACATCGCGGGCAAGAAGCGGCGGGCATTGTTAGCTTTGATGGCAAACAGTTTAATGCTGAACGCCGCATCGGCCTTGTGGGCGACCACTTTACAAAGCAAAGCACCATTGATCGACTAAAAGGTCACGCAGCAATTGGCCATGTGCGATACTCAACAACTGGTGGCAGTGTTTTGCGTAATGTCCAACCACTTTTTGCTGATCTCGCCACCGGCGGTTTTGCTGTTTGCCACAATGGCAACTTCACCAATGGCATTTCCCTGCGTGAAGAATTGATCGCTGATGGGTCAATTTTTCAATCTACTTCTGATTCAGAAGTAATCTTGCATTTGCTTTCAAAGTCGCGGAAACGGCTTTTTACTGATCGTTTTGTTGAAGCTATTCGCCGACTTGAAGGGGCTTATTCCCTCATTGCTATGACCAACAAAAAACTTGTTGGTGTTCGTGATCCATTGGGCATTCGCCCGTTGGTTTTGGGCAAATTAAACGATGCTTATGTGCTCGCTTCTGAAACAGTTGCCTTTGATATTATCGGTGCCAAATTCATCCGTGATATTGAAAATGGCGAAGTGGTGGTTATTACTGAAGATGGAATTGAATCCATTTTTCCATTTCCACGGCAACCAGCGCGCCCGTGCATTTTTGAGTATATTTACTTTTCACGCCCCGACAGCATTCTGGATGGCCGTTCGGTCTATCAAGTGCGCAAACAAATGGGCCGTGAGTTGGCCATTGAATTACCAGTGGAAGCAGATGTTGTTATTCCGATTCCTGATTCTGGTGTGCCCGCTGCGCTTGGTTATTCTGAACAATCAGGCATTCCATTTGAGTTAGGTATCATTCGAAATCATTATGTTGGCCGCACGTTTATTGAACCGACGCAACAAATTCGCGCTCTTGGCGTAAAGCTAAAGCACAATGCTAACAAAGCCGTGATTGAAGGCAAGCGAGTTGTGTTGCTTGATGATTCAATCGTGCGTGGGACGACATCGGTTAAATTGGTTGAGATGATGTATGAGGCTGGCGCGACCGAAGTTCATATGCGCATTGCCTCCCCGCCGATCAAATTTCCTGATTTTTATGGCATCGATACGCCAGAGCAAGATGACCTTTTAGCGGCAACAATGTCCTTAGAGGAAATGGAAAAGAAAATTGGCGTTACCAGTTTAGCGTTCATTTCTGTTGATGGCATTTATCGCTCGGTTGGATATGATGGCCGCAACAATGCACAGCCCCAATTTACCGATCATTGTTTTACGGGTGATTATCCAACACCGTTGACAGATCAAGGACAAAAAGAGCCATCTAAGCAATTATCGCTTTTGGCTGAAGTTGGCTAAAAGCCATAATTATTTAAGAGATCTAAAATGACAAAACTCCTCGAAGGAAAGATTGCTGTTGTAACGGGCGCATCTCGCGGTATCGGCTATGCCACGGCAAAAGTGCTTGCCGAACAGGGTGCACATATTATTGCCATTGCACGCACGGTTGGCGGTCTCGAAGAACTAGATGATGAAATTCAAAAAATGGGCTCAAGTGCAACGCTTGTGCCATTAGATGTTTCTGATTTCGAAGGTTTGGATCGCATGGGTAAGGCGATATATGAGCGCTGGGGAAAACTTGACATTCTGGTTGGCAATGCTGCTGCCCTTGGTATTACCACGCCGATTGGACATATTAGTCCCAAAAAATGGGACACGACGTTAGCGGTAAATGTTACGGCAAATTGGCGTTTAATTCGTTCGCTCGACCCTTTGTTGCAGCAATCAGATGCAGGACGTGCGGTATTTTTAACATCAGATATTGCCGAAAAATGCACGGCTTATTGGGGATTGATGGCAATCAGTAAAGCAGCGCTTGATGCGATGGTTAAAACTTATGCAGCTGAAAATAACACAACCAACGTGACGGCCAATCTTGTTAGCCCCTGCCCGATTTCAACCGCGATGCGCGCGAAAGTCATGCCTGGTGAAGATAAAGACAGCTTGCCCAAGCCAATGGACTTGGCCAAAGCTATGTTGCCATTGTTCACTGGAGAGCTTGAAGGCAATGGAAAGACGTATCGATTTGATGGCGAAACGCTAAAGGCGTAAACTTTTGCTTTAAACGTAGTTTCGATTGCTCTCCGCATTATCGGGTTTATCCCGATAATCCATGCCAGACGCAAATACCGACCCATGGATCACCGCCACAAGGGCGATGATAGAGAAGGGTGTTCGGCGATGATGAAGGAACAACTCTAAGGCCGTTCGCGACCGTGTAAGTTTTTCTTTTTAGTTGGTGCATACGGGTTTTCGCCACCTCGTAAATGAATACGAATGGGCACACCGCGCATTTTAAAGTCAGCCCGCAGACCATTAACCAAATAGCGTTTATAGCTTTCTGGCAAGTCGTCTGGTTTTGAGCAAAACAGCGCAAAGGTTGGTGGACGAGGCCGCGTTTGGGTCATGTAACGCA
>JAMOMM010000090.1 GCA_027067085.1 Hyphomicrobiales bacterium | reverse complement strand
ATAATGGGCGGCATAGCCCTTAACCATCGACAAATATTCTTCTTGGTTACAATTGTGAAACCCAAGCCACAAACCAAACCGATCCGAAAGCGAGACTTTTTCTTGTACTGTTTCTGATGGATTGATCGCCGTGGACCTTTCATTCTCCATCATATCACGTGGTAAAAGGTGGCGACGGTTTGATGTGGCATAAAATAACAGATTGTCAGGGCGGCCTTCGATGCCACCGTCAAGTGCTGCTTTAAGGGATTTGTAACTGGCATCACCCCCATCGAACGATAAATCATCGCAATAAACAATAACCCGTTGCTGAGGAAAAGAGCGGACAATCGCCATTAAAGAAGGCAATGTCTCAATGTCTTCACGATGAATTTCCACCAACTTCAACTCACATTGAAGCGTTGAGTTAATATGGGCATGTGCCGCTTTTACCAGCGAACTTTTTCCCATACCGCGCGCGCCCCACAACAAAGTATTGTTGGCACTAAATCCGTTGGCAAACCGCACAGTGTTATCAACCAAAAGAGTTTTGGTGTGGTCAATGCCTTTCAAAAGCGAAATCTCAACGCGATTGACAGACTTTATGGGGTCAAGCCAACCTTCGGGTCGCCAAATGAATGCCTCAGCTTCATTAAGCTTACTCACAGGCACTGGGGCAGGCGCTAGGCGCTCAAGAGCTAGTGCGATTCGTAATATAGGGTCTTTTTCACTCATAAAGTGAACGATATGCGCGCAAAACATCAGATGCAAGCCATTGAAATGATTTACGCACCACCTATATCGAAAAACAAGCCAATTTGCTTTCAAATTTAGTCAACTGGTTGTATACACGCTAAAATGTTTATTTAAGAAAACTCAAGGGATTATCTAATGTTTATTACGCCTGCATATGCACAAGCAGCTGGTGGTGGTTTTGGCGAAATCGCATCAACCATCTTACCACTTGTAATGATTATGGCTGTATTTTGGTTTTTGCTTATTCGCCCGCAACAAAAGCGCGCTAAAGAGCACACTGAAATGGTCAAAAATGTACGCCGTGGCGACAGCGTCGTAACGTCTGGCGGCATGGTCGGCAAAGTGGTTAAAGTTATTGGCGATAACGAACTTTTGATTGAAGTGGGTGAAAATACCAAGATCAAATTTGTTAGAAGTTCAATTGCAGAAGTACGGGTAAAAGGCCAACCTGTAGCAACTGAAAAATGATCCCAACCTTGGCATGGAATATTAAATTTCATGCCGCCAACTATTCGCAATAGAGTTATAGTATGTTTCAGCTTTCCAAATGGAAAACCATTCCAATTCTACTCACCGTTTTCTTGGGTGTCATGTTTTCGATGCCCAATTTCTTGAGTGAAGATTTAAGGGCAAAAATCCCAAGTTACCTACCATCTTCGCCCATGGTGTTAGGCTTGGATTTGCAAGGTGGTTCTCACATTGTTTTGGAAGTTGATAGCAAAAAGTTCAAAGAAGATCTTTTAAAGCAGCTGATCGGTGATATTCGCCACGTAATGCGGAACACCGCAAAGGTGCGCTATTCTGGACTTGGCAAAAAATCAGCCGATTCAGTTGGTGTAACAATCAAAAATGCTGCTGATGTAGAAAAAACCCTCACACCTTTACGCGCACTAACAAGAGACAACTCTGCTGGCGGCGGTTTAGGCAACGCAATGGGCTTTGGCGGCGGTCAAGCTGCAGACCTTTACAACATGGAAGTTGAAGGGCAAAAAATTGTATTTACACTTTCAACACCAGGCCTAAATAAGAAAATTGGCTTAGCGATTGAACATATCCTGAAAATCTTGGGCGACCGCATCAATGCACTAGGCACCACAGAACCAGCAATTCAACGTCAAGGCGTTGATCGAATTCTGGTTCAGGTGCCAGGCTTGCAAGACCCCAAGCGCCTAAAGGACTTGTTGGGAAAAACAGCGAAACTAAACTTCCAGCTTCAGTGTGATAGTCAACCCACAGCTGCGGGACAAACGCCTCCACTTGAGTGTGAGGCCGTGGCCCTAGAAGGTGAAACCAAAAAGTTTAAAGACTTTCAATTACAACGCGCGACTTGCGACAGTCTTCCAGCAAATGCAGACAAAGATGTCGTCGCTAATTGTAAAGCTCTACCAACAGAGCCAGAACCAATGCGGACAATGTGGGTTAAAAACACCCGTTCTGCAATTGTTGGCGGCGAACACTTGGTAGATGCACAACCCGGTTTTGACAGTCGTAACGGCGAACCAATCGTAAACTTCCGCTTTAATACAACAGGCGGTTTGTTGTTTGGTGAACTCACCCGTAAAAATGTTGGCCGTCAGTTTGCCATTATTCTTGATAAAGAGGTCGTTTCTGCCCCCGTTATTCAAACCGCTATTTTGGGCGGTTCTGGGCAAATATCTGGTAGTTTCACCGTATCAGGCGCAAAAGATTTAGCAATCGTACTTCGCTCAGGTGCACTGCCTGCTGAGCTGACAATCGTTGAAGAACGCACCGTGGGACCAAGCCTTGGTAAAGACTCGGTCCAAGCAGGTCTTTTGGCTTCGGTCATTGGTCTCATCGCAATTTTGGTTTTCATGACAATTAGTTATGGCCTATTTGGCTTGTTCGCCAACCTAGCGCTTTTAGCCAACTTAGCACTGCTCGTTGGTATTTTGTCTGCCCTTGGTGCAACACTAACATTGCCAGGCATTGCAGGCATCGTGCTGACAATGGGCATGGCGGTTGATTCCAACGTGCTGGTGTTTGAACGAATACGCGAAGAAATTGCCGCAAAACGCGGACCACTAAACGCCATTGAAATAGGTTTTCAAAAAGCCTTAGCCACTATTCTTGATGCTAATATCACAACCTTCATTGCGGCTGTCGTGCTCTTTGGATTGGGTTCTGGCCCCGTTAAAGGGTTTGCGGTTACGTTAGGCCTTGGTATTTTAACCACGGTCTTTACGGCCTTCACATTCACTCGTTTGGTTGTTGCGATTTGGGTTGCTAAAAAGCGCCCCAAATCAGTACCGCTTTAAAGTTTAGGGATTATTTATCGTGCGCCCATTTCATTTTATTCCAGATAACACAAACATCCGTTTCATGCGCTATGCCCGTGTAGGGATCATTGCATCGATTGTCGCTTGTGTAATGTCTATTGGTTTATTCATAGCATTTGGCCTAAACCTTGGTATTGATTTTAAAGGTGGAACCCTTATTGAAATTCAAACTAAGCAAAATGCCGACATTTCTGCACTACGGAAAAAAATCGGCAGCTTAGGCCTTGGTGGCTTTGAGCTTCAAGAATTTGGCACGCCAAAAGATGTTCTAATCCGTATTGAAACCCAAAAAGGTGGCGAAAAAGCCCAACAAGGTGCGATTCTGAAAATCAAGGAATCTCTCGGCAATGATGTCACATATCGCCGCGTTGAAGTGGTTGGTCCAAAGGTTTCAGGTGAACTTGCACGTGAAAGTATGATCGCTGTGATTGTCTCGATTCTTGCGGTGATGATTTATATCTGGTTCCGATTTGAATGGCAATTTTCCATCGGGGCCGTGTTATCGCTTTCCCACGATGTACTCTTAACCATCGGCATATTTGCGATATTGCAGCTTGAGTTTAGTCTACCTATTATTGCGGCTATTTTGACCATCGTCGGCTACTCGCTCAATGATACAGTTGTGGTTTATGATCGTGTCCGCGAGAACA
>JAMOMM010000089.1 GCA_027067085.1 Hyphomicrobiales bacterium | reverse complement strand
GTTCCGTTAATGTCGATTTTGGCACAATGAATTTTGGCGCAGTAATCTCGCGATCAATCCCATTTGGTTCCACCAAGTCAAATGTTTGTGGTTGGACAGATTTTTCCGCCCACCCAGCTGGATTTTTGAAAACAGGAACCGTTGTCTCTTCAATCGGTCGTGGCGCAACTGCTCTATCAACGACTTGCGGCGCTTGATAAATTTCAACATCACCTGCCCCTTGACTGTCATCGTTCCCTACCAAGGAATTTAGAGCCAATGAGTTGAGGTCAACCATCTCATTTTTCAGCACATTGTAGTCATTATCTATCTTGAAACTTTTATCAATATTTCCACGCCAAAAACCACGCTTGCGCCCCTCGATTCCAACCACATGAGAAGGGTCTGAATAAGATTGCATTAAGGGATCAAAACACTTACCAATTTTCGAGCAAAGACTATCGCCGCTTAACCACACAAATTGGTTTTTAGCGCTCAGGTCAATTCGGCCAAATTTATCATAACCATAACCCCATGCCACACCGCCCGCGCCATTATCAAACCGTCGATTATCCACGCTACCCGCAAAGCGATTACCAATATCATATTGACCAACGCCAACCCAGCGCCCATCCAGACCTAATCGATACTCAAAGCTGCGAGAAATCGTCGGGCGTGCAAACGGGCTGTAATACTTACCTAAATAATTTCGTGGTGCTGCTCGTTCCCCAACCAATAAATCACCGTTGGATGAAAAGGCTAAATCTGTCGGGGCGCTAAAGGCTATTTTTTCATCAACCACCAACGGCTTGATAACAAACTCACGGGTAATGTTATCAATGGCAAACCCGCCATTTTCATCAAGTCCTATAGACCAAACGGCGTTTACGCCCTCATCACTATCAACCGAGCCCCACGTTGCATAAAACAATCGCTGCTTGCCGTCAGCCATGGTGCGAACACCCAAACCCCAAACCCGCCGATCTCCTGGCGCATAATTCCAACATGATGGCGTAGAAGAAAAATTGCTTTTGCACATCTTAACTTGCGCCGCACAATCAGGTTTGAACGCGTGAGTTTTTAAGCTTGAAACCGTTCCCGTCAACGCATCAAAAAATCGCGAACGCCCCGTCACACCATGATCGTAATGACCTAAATCCTTACCCGTTTTAATATCAAACCGATGAATCATACCTGTTTCAAGGTCTGATACAAATAGCTGTTTATTGACTTTATCATACGCAAGATTGCCCAGCGCAGGCCCAGAGTTCTCCCTACCCTGCAACCGCACATCAGCAAAAATTTCAGGAGCATAATTGTTTTGAGCATTAAGTTTATAGATCGTGCCAGGGCCGCCCTCTTGGCCCGAGGGGCCTTTGCCCCACATACCTTGCGCCCACGCCTGATTATTTGGTGATCGGTGCAGGCCAAAAGCCGAGGTTGCCGACACATAAATATTTGGCGGCGTGGCATCATCAAAGGCTATGCCGAAAACTTGGCCCGTTTCACTGGCTAATATTTCCAACGCTTGTGGCGGGTTTTTCCAATGTTGCCCAACAGGCTGGCCCAATGGACGTGTAATATCAATCAAACGCCCAACAACACCATTAAGGTTTAACGAGCTTGTTGATTTTCCATCACGATCTATACGGGTTTCAACACCAGAAAACCGCGTAACAAAAGCTTGCCCAGCCTTAACACCAGTCACCTCAACACCTGCCACCTCAGCGGCAAATACAAGCGCCGAAAACTGGCTCAACACCACAACAACCACAACCGCGACAATCTTCGAGAAGAATGCGAAGGCTGCGAAAAAACGCGCAAAAAATGACTTAAAGCAATGCGGATTGCCCAACAAAGGCATGAAACTAACCTAACATGTTACCAACAACAAATAGCCAAGCAACATCCGCATCAACATCGCCAGCCCTATTGATATGATAGCTATAAACCAATCAATTTCAAATATTATTATATATGCGCGACAATTCTAACGATGAAAAGTCGCTCTTAAACGATTTTAAACGCGAAAATGTGTAAAAAGAGCATATGACAAAAACAACTGATAGTTTCCACCAAAAGCTTGAGCGGCGATTTGCCAGCATTGATGACCTTGAAATTCACGCGCAAAAACGCCTACCAAAATTTGCTTTTGATTATTTACAAGGCGGGACTGGGCAAGAAACAGCGATTGCCCGCAATCGTTCGAGCCTAAACAACATTCAGCTCATTCCCCACCATATGGTCGAACCGTTTGAGCCACAATTAAAAACCTCACTTCTTGGCAGAACATGGTCAGCCCCGTTTGGCATTGCACCCCTTGGCTTGTCAGGGCTAATTTGGCCCGATGCTGCAAAACACTTTGCCCGTACTGCCCAACAGCAAAATATTCCAACAGTTTTAAGCACTGTTGCAACAACAAAACTTGAAACAATTGCGCAATTAGCACCCGATACCGCATGGTTCCAATTATATATCCCCAATGATGACGCCATCAACCGCTCGATAATTGAACGGGCCAAAACAGCAGGTTACAAAACCCTTGTTGTCACCATCGATGTGCCAGCTCTTGGTAGACGCGCGCGTGATATTAAAAACGGACTTGCCGTCCCGCCTAAAATAACATTTAAAAATATCATCCAAGGTGCCACCCACCCAACATGGGCTCTTTCGACATTAAAAGCTGGCATGCCCGATTTTGAAACCTTGGCCCCGTACGTGCCCAAAGGCACAGATATGCGCGCGGCCTCCCAATACGTATCAGCTCTTGCCCGCGGTCATGTCAGCATGGATAAGCTGCAAAAAGTGCGCGATTTATGGCCAGGAAATTTAGTTGTAAAAGGCATTCTCAACGAAATTGACGCGGCATCAGCAAAACAAGTTGGTTGCGATGGCATCATCATTTCCAACCACGGAGGCAGGCAGCTTGATGCAGCCCCTGCACCTATCACCATAATCAAGAATATCCGCCGTGAAGTTGGTGCGCAAATGCCAATCATTGCCGACAGCGGTGTGCGCAGCGGTTTAGACATTGCCCGTTTAATGGCTCATGGTGCAGATTTTGTGTTGCTTGGGCGCGCCTTTGGTTACAGCGTTGCAGCCCTTGGCGAACGCGGGCCTGACCATGCCCATTACATCTTATCGCAAGAGTTAAAAAATGTACTATCGCAGCTTGGCTGTAAAACACCCCAAGACCTACCTAGAGTCGGTCTGGTTTAAATTGAACCAGACCGCCCAGTTTAAGGTATTGATAATCTTGCGTTTCATGCAGTGTTTGTGATTCAAACAAAACATGAAACGCTCTAGCACCGTTGCATAAGTTCGAAATGATTACACAATAAAAAAAGGACGCTTTCTACAGCGTCCTTTTAGTTTTATATCAAATATTAGTTTCAATCTTCGCCCAAATCTTCGCCTAAAGTTTCTGCAATAACCTTGCGCAATTCATCGCGGCGGAACGGTTTAGAAATAAGGTTGTCTTTCAACCGTGGCTCTTCTTGATGCACCATGGCCCCTTTTGGATAACCAGACGCATGGATGATTTTCAAATCAGGCCTAATTTGCGAAGCAGCTTGCGACAAGTCAAAACCGTTCATACCACCTGGCATCACCACATCTGTAAACAACAGGGCAATATCATCATGGTCTTGAAGGATTTGCAACGCTTCCATACCATCACATGCCTGTAAGACTTCATAACCAAAATCTT
>JAMOMM010000088.1 GCA_027067085.1 Hyphomicrobiales bacterium | reverse complement strand
TTGCGAAATTGCCGAAGACAAAAAAGGCAAATTCTACATTGCCAAAATTGAAAAGCCAGGGCGTTCAGCTCACGATGTTATTGGCGAGCTTATTCCTGATGTGATCCGCAAATTCCCGTGGCCAAAATCTATGCGCTGGGGTGACGGCTCTTTGCGTTGGGTGCGCCCGTTACATTCAATCGTTTGTGTTCTAGATGGCCAAATTGTGCCGTTTGAAATTGAAGGTATTGTTTCTGGCAACACCACGACGGGCCATCGCTTTATGGGCCCGCAAGAAATTGTGGTTGGCGATTTTGCTGGTTATCAACAGCATTTGCGTGACCAGTTTGTTATGCTTGATGCAGGCGAGCGCCGTGACTTTATTAAGCAAGAAGCTGATAAATTAGCCACTTCAAAAAACTTAAAACTCATTGATGATGCTGGCCTCATTGCTGAGGTTGCTGGCCTCGTTGAATGGCCTGTCGTGTTGATGGGTGATTTTGATAAGTTGTTTTTAGATGTGCCGCCCGAAGTTGTGGTAACGACGATTAAAGCGCATCAAAAATGTTTTTGCCTAAATGATAAATCTGGCAAATTGGCCAATCGGTATTTGTTGGTCTCCAATACGATTGCCCGTGATGGCGGCAAGTTGATTGTGGCGGGCAATAACCGCGTGATCGCGGCGCGTTTGTCTGATGCTAAGTTTTTCTGGGACAATGATCGCAAAATCAAGCTTGAAGATCGTTTGCCTGACCTTGAGAAAATCACCTTCCATGCCAAACTTGGCACGCAACGCGCACGGGTTGAGCGGATTGAAAGCCTTGCGGTTAGCATTGCCAAAACCATTGGCGCTGACGTTGCCCAAACCCAACTCGCTGCTAAGCTTTGCAAGACCGACCTTGTCACCGACATGGTTGGCGAATTGCCAGAATTGCAAGGCTTAATGGGTGGTTATTATGCCCGCGAAGAAGGCTTGGCCGATGATGTGGTTGATGCCATCGCCAACCATTACAAACCTCAAGGTCCGACAGATAGTGTGCCAACGGGCAACGTTACTTTATCCGTTTGCCTTGCTGACAAACTAGATACCCTTTGTGGGTTTTGGGCTATTGATGAAAAACCGACAGGTTCCAAAGACCCTTACGCCCTGCGCCGCTCGGCCCTTGGTGTCATTCGGGTGATTTTGGAAGGTAAACTTCGTTTGCCATTGAAACCAGTGTTGACCCGTTCTATTGCAGGCTTCATTGATACCTTATATGCCCAAGACGACGATGAGGACCAAGCAACAGATAAGCGCCTTGATAGCGATGTCATTGCCAACGACCTTATGGCGTTCTTTGCCGACCGTCTTAAAGTCTTCCTGCGCGATAAAGGTATTCGTCATGATTTGATCGATGCCGTTTTTGCACTTGGCGATCAAGATGATTTATTGATGATTGTAAAACGGGTTGAAGCGTTGAGCGATTTCTTGAAAACTGATGACGGACAAAACCTGCTTGCTGGCGTTAAGCGGGCCATGAACATTCTCAAAATCGAAGAGAAAAAGCACGGTTCACCCTTTAGCGGCAACCCACTGCCAAACCTTTTGGTTATGGGTGAAGAAAAAGAACTCCACCGCGCCGTAACCGCTGCCATCGCCAACACAATCACCGCCAGCAAAAATGAAGACTTTGCAGGGGCAATGAAAGCGATCGCAGGTTTGCGCCAACCAGTGGATGAGTTTTTTGACAAAGTCACCGTGAATGCAGACGATCCAAACTTCCGAGAAAACAGACTAAAACTACTCAACAGAATAAAAGAAGCAACGAACAACGTTGCCGACTTTACAAAAATTGAAGGTTGAACAAGCACTTAACCTTCCCAATTTAACTCAAGCAGGAGACGACCAGTAATGACTGCAAGTGAAACAAAATGGGTTTATCGTTTTGGAGATGGCCACTCTGAAGGTACCGCAGAGATGAAAAATCTCCTTGGTGGTAAAGGGGCAAATTTAGCTGAGATGTGTAATCTGGAAATTCCAGTACCACCAGGCTTTACCATCACAACACAAGTGTGTACGGCGTTTTATGATAATGGCGAACATTATCCCGATGAGCTTTCCCATCAAGTGGATGAAGCCACGGCTTATATTGAAAACATTGCGGGCGCAAAATTTGGCGATGCAGACAAACCACTTTTGGTTTCAGTTCGCTCTGGCGCGCGGGTTTCTATGCCGGGCATGATGGACACGGTTTTGAACCTTGGCTTGAACGATGTCACGGTTGAAGGTTTGGCCAAATGGTCAGGCGATGCACGTTTTGCCTATGACAGCTATCGTCGTTTCATTCAGATGTATGGCGATGTAGTGATGGGCCTTGAGCACCATGACTTTGAAGATATTCTAGATAACTTTAAAGACGATCATGGCTACTTGGCTGATACAGATTTAACTGCCGATGATTGGAAAGAAATCATTGTGCGCTTTAAAGCCAGTGTTGCAGAAAACCATGAAGATGATTTTCCACAAGATGTAAAAGACCAATTGTGGGGTGCTATCAACGCGGTGTTTGGTTCTTGGGAATGTGCACGAGCTCAAACCTATCGTAATTTAAACGATATTCCATCAGCATGGGGCACAGCGGTTAACGTTCAGGCCATGGTGTTTGGCAATATGGGTGATACATCAGCAACTGGTGTTGCCTTTACGCGCGACCCTTCAAATGGTGTGAACGAGCTTTACGGTGAGTTTTTGGTCAATGCGCAAGGTGAAGATGTGGTGGCGGGCATTCGTACACCGCAAAACATTACAGAGCTTGCCCGCAAACAAGCAGGCTCTAACGAGCCTTCACTTGAAGCGCTGATGCCTGAAACCTTTGTTGAACTTGTCGGTATTTTTGACAAACTGGAAGCGCACTATAAAGACATGCAAGATATGGAGTTTACCATTCAAGACGGTAAGCTTTGGATGCTGCAAACGCGCGCTGGTAAACGCACAACTTCTGCTGCGATTAAAATTGCGGTTGATATGGCCAATGAAGGCCTGATTGACCAAGATGAAGCGGTGATGCGGGTTGACCCAGCCTCACTTGACCAATTATTGCACCCAACACTTGATCCAAAAGCTGAACGTGATGTTTTGGGCACAGGACTTCCTGCATCACCTGGTGCAGCTTGTGGCGAAGTGGTGTTTAGTTCAGAAGATGCTGAACGCCTTAAAGGGGCGGGCCATGAAGTTATTTTGGTTCGGATTGAAACCTCTCCTGATGACATTCACGGCATGCACGCTGCAAATGGTATTTTGACAGCACGTGGTGGCATGACATCTCACGCCGCCGTGGTCGCGCGTGGCATGGGTAAATCTTGTGTGTCTGGTGCTGGTGACATCAAAATCAACTATGAAACCGAGACTTTTACTGCGGGTGATCGAACCATTAAAAAAGGTGACACCATTACCATTGATGGTTCAAGCGGTGAAGTCATGAACGGTGCTGTGCCAACAATTAAACCTCAACTCTCAGGTGATTTTGATACACTTATGACATGGGCTGATAAAGGCCGCAAACTTGCCGTTCGCACTAATGCTGACACGCCAAATGATGCGCGAAATGCCGTTGAGTTTGGCGCTGAAGGTATTGGCCTTTGCCGTACAGAGCATATGTTCTTTGAAGCTGATCGTATTTTGGCAATGCGCGAAATGATTTTGGCCGAGAACCAAGATGAGCGACGTGCGGCACTTGA
>JAMOMM010000087.1 GCA_027067085.1 Hyphomicrobiales bacterium | reverse complement strand
ACCACGCATCAACCAATCGGGCACCTTGCTTGAAGGCATCGAGCTTTGGGGCGAACTCAAACCCACCCAAACTGTTGAGGATTTCTATAATCGCGCGATGGAGTTTTGCTTGTGGTCATTGGCGCGTGGCACCTTAGGTTTGCGTAGCCATGTGGACATTACTGACGACAAGCTTTTAGCCGTTGAAGCGCTGGTTGCCGTGCGCGAAAAAATGAAACCCTATATGGATATTCAACTTGTGGCGTTCCCGCAGGATGGGTTTTTGCGCTATGAAAATTCGCGGGCCAATTTGCTTAAAGCTTTGGACATGGGTGTTGATGTGGTCGGTGGCATCCCCCATTTTGAACGCACCATGGCAGATGGGGCAGAATCGGTGCGCCAGCTTTGTCAAATCGCTGCTGATAAAGCTTTGTTGGTGGATATGCACTGCGATGAAAGTGATGATCCTATGTCGCGTCATATCGAAACTTTGGCCAGCGAAACCACACGGCTTGGCCTGCAAGGCCGCGTAGCTGGTTCGCACCTGACCTCCATGCACTCGATGGATAATTACTACGTCTCAAAACTCATGCCGCTGATGGCGCAGGCCGATATTCAAGTCATCGCCAATCCGCTGATTAACATCACCCTGCAAGCCCGCCATGATACATACCCAAAACGCCGCGGCATGACACGGGTAAAAGAGCTGTTAGAGACTGGTATCAATGTTGCCTTTGGCCATGATTGCGTGATGGACCCTTGGTATAGTTTCGGTAGCCACGACATGCTTGAAGTGGCGGGCATGGGTTTGCATGTTGGGCAAATGACAGGGGTTGAACAAACCCAGCAGTGCTTTGATGCGGTCACCAAAAATGCGGCAAAAACCATGCAGTTTTCGGGCTATGGCTTAAAGGTCGGTTGTAAGGCCGACATGGTCATTCTTGACTGCCAATCAGCTTTCGATGCTATTCGACTTCGCCCCGCACGTCTGTTCGTTATTCGTGGCGGCAAAGTCATTGCCAAAACCGCAAAATCTACACCGCAAGTTTTAATAGATGATAGCGTGGTCGATGTGAATTTCATGCCGTCAGGCATCACCAATTAAGGAGCGCAACAAATGGTAAATCCTGTTTTGGTAAAACTCACACGCGGTGGCATTACTGAAAGTCGCCATCGAGGCAGCTACGTGGTGTTGGGTAAAAACGGTTGCGTGCTGGATACGCAGGGTGACATCACAACGCCCATTTTCCCGCGCTCGGCCATCAAAGCCTTGCAAGCCCTGCCATTGGTTGAGTCAGGTGCGGTCGAGCATTATGGCTTGAGTGATGCTGAAATTGCGTTGTCCTGTTCCTCTCACAATGGTGAGGTCGAACACGTCTCAGGTGCACAATCCGTGCTGCAAAAAGCAGGCGGTGCAGAAACCGAATTGGCGTGTGGAAAACAGTGGCCAACCGATAAACATAAACTATTATTGTCGGGTGGTGAGCCATCAGATATTCACAACAATTGCTCGGGCAAACATTCGGGTATGTTGGCATATGCTCACCACATGGGTTTTGACCCCAAAGATTATTGGAAGATTGACCATCCTGTTCAACAAGCTGTTGCCAAAACTATTGGTGAAATGTGCGACTATGATTTATCAAAAGCGCGGTGGGGATTTGATGGTTGCTCGCTACCCAATTGGGCCATGCCACTTAAAAATATCGCTCTAGGGTTTTCACGTTTAGCAAGTGGCGAGGGGCTATCAGATGAGCGCAAAGCTGCAGCGGAAAAAATTATCGCCGCCGTGCGCGCTCACCCGTTTATGGTGGCAGGGACCGAACGTTTTTGCACCAAATTGATGCAACAAGTCCCGCGCGCATTTGTTAAGGTTGGTGCTGAAGGGGTTTACTGCGCCGCCATTCCCCACGCTGGCATCGGCATTGCCCTTAAATGCGACGACGGCGAACGCCGCGCCTCAGAACCCGCCATCGCCGCTGTTTTAGCAAAGCTAGATGTTTGGCATGACGATGAACGCGAAAAGCTTACCGCCCTAAGCAAAAGCCCCATCACCAATCGGCGGGGTATTGAGACGGGTGAGATTACAGCGGTAATCTGAGGTGGCGACTTAACTCACCATATTCCCCGTCACCATAAACCCTTTGGGTGCTTTGTTTCGTGCGCTGGCTAAATCTTTGGTGATGATTTTGTCGTGGTCCATGCCAGCGATTGATTGAACTGCGCCTGAAATGAGGTTGTTGGCAATTAGTACGCCTTTGGCACCTTTAACCACCGAAGCAGAAACGCCAATATCGCAGCCACGAATGACATTGCCCGTGGCAGTGACATCGCGCATGTACTTGCCCCAGCCCATCCAAATGCCGCAGCGTTTTGCATTCTCGATGGTGTTGCCCGTCACCGCCGTATCAGCTTCAACCGCAATGCCAATGGCTTGGGTGTCGGGGTTTGAAATGGCCCCAAGCATATCGCGCACCACATTGTTGGCGCACACGGCCAAGCGACCGCCTTCGTTATAATTGGTGATCGAAATGCCCATGCCCGCTTTTTCAACCATGTTGCCCGAAACAATTGCGCCCTGAAAACCAAACTCGATAAAAATACCAACTTCATTGAGGCGCGAGCAATTGTTATCGGTGACAATAACATTGTCGCCACCATTATCACGCACCGCCGAAAATTGACAATCGGTAATACGATTGCCTGTCACCGTCACATTACCGGCGCGATAAATCCCCACCCCGTTGCCATATTGTCCATTGCCACCACTTTTGCCGTGGATTTTTTCAATGTGATTATGATGGACAATTGTCCCGTCTTGCCGTTTTTTCGACTGCCAAACCATGATGCCATTATCACCAATATCGCTAACATGGTTGTGTCCAATTTCAAGGCCGCTTCCAGAGGCATCAAGGCTATAAATCCCCCCCGTGCCACATTTTTTAATTGTTGAATGTACGATCCTGCCCGAACATTTTTCGAGCGCAATGCCATTTTCGGTTGAGTTTTGCACATAACAATTTTCAATCGTCAGGTCGCTTGTGTTCGTCGCCATAACCAACGCACCCGTATCGCCAGAAGTCAGGCGATTATTCGCCCCATCAAAAGTAATGCCATCAAGGGTGACTTTGGTGGCGTTGTTAATGGCCAATAAATAGTCCGCAGGCTGGCTCAAAACCAAACGTGTCAAGCCGCCAACACCGCGCAACACCACGCCTGCGTCTATGGTCAATCCATGCGCAATATAAATGCCAGCGGGCAAGTGTAATTCACCACCAGATTTAATTGCGGCGTTAATTGCCTTTTGAATTTTTTTGGTTTGATCGCGCGGTTTGTTCGGCTTAATACCAAAGTCTTTGGCACTCAACGCCAGCGCGCTGGTTGAAAGGCTTGAGACTGCAGCGGTGGCCGTGGCCCCTGCGATAAGTAAATTGCGTCGGTTCATCATGTGCGAGCACATGCAATTTCTGCGCCATGTTTAAATTTCTGGCAAAGTCATGGTACTCGTGCTTACTAGCGCCTGAAAACCCGCAAACGTATGCCGTTTTCAGAGCAAACTGTCAGCCGCCCAATCGGTACAGGTACATGCTCTGGCACTGCCTCAAAACGATAATTGCGTATCAGACTGGACAGCACAATCATATCACTTAGTTTGATTTCTTTACCCCAAATACACGCTGTTTATGAGTCCATGACCTAGCCCATGCGTCAAAAAAGCGCCAGTTTTT
>JAMOMM010000086.1 GCA_027067085.1 Hyphomicrobiales bacterium | reverse complement strand
TTTTTTGCAGCTCCCCTAGCCCCACAAATTCACGACAACATGACCGTGGTTTTGTTGCCCATTGAGGGATTAGAAGAAGGTGCCAAGCTTTCTGGACAGAAACTTAAATTAACAGTTTTATCGGGCGATGTCCGTCTTGTGAGCGATGTGATCGTAAAGTAAGTTTGGCTTAGGGTCAGGATCCTAGCGTTTAAACGGCTCCATACCGAGGCGGGCGAGTTCGTCCGCCTTTTCATTGCCCGGATCGCCCGCATGGCCTTTAACCCAATGCCAACTCACGTCATGGCGGTTAACAGCTTCTAATAAAGCCTTCCAAAGGTCGGCGTTTTTCACTGGTTTCTTGGCCGCGGTCTTCCAACCATTTTTCTTCCAACCATGGATCCACGTGGTAATGCCGTTTTTTACGTAATTGGAATCGGTATAAAGTTTGACTTTGCACGGTCGTTTTAATGCCTCTAGTGAGGCAATGGCGGCCATCAATTCCATTTTATTATTGGTGGTTTCCTTTTCACCGCCCAACATTTCGCGTTGCCTGTCACCAAACTTGAGCAATGCGCCCCAACCGCCAGGGCCAGGGTTTCCCGAACATGCGCCATCGGTGTAAATAGTCACCTCACCTAAATCACTCATACTTCATTAGCCTTGGATTGCATATCTAAACGTAACTGGCGGGGCAGTTTGAAGTTCACATCTTCACGCGTGGTTTCAGCTCGTTCCACAATCACGTCAAAACGATCATGAAAATCGCTAATCACTTCGGCCACTAATACTTCAGGTGCCGATGCGCCAGCGGTAATACCGACGGTTTTTGGTGAGCCTATTTTTTCCCAATCAATCTCGCTGGCCCGTTCTACAAGAACTGAATAGCCGCAACCATTTTGCCTTGCCACTTCAACCAACCGTTTTGAGTTTGAACTATTGGGGGCACCAACCACTAGGATAACGTCACAGCGCTCTGCAATTGCTTTGACTGAGCCTTGGCGATTGGTAGTTGCGTAACAAATATCTTCTTTGTGGGGGGCTTTGATTTGTGGGAACCGCGCGTTTAAAGCTGCAATAATATCTTTTGTATCATCAACGGAAAGCGTTGTTTGGGTGATGTAAGCCAATGGTTTGGTTTCATCAACTTCAAGTGTTGCTACATCTTCAACACATTCAACCAGTCTAACTGTGCCAGCTGCCAACTGCCCCATAGTGCCGATGACTTCAGGATGGCCTTCGTGGCCAATCAGTAAAATCTGGCTGCCATCTTTGTGATGACGGGCAGCTTCCATATGAACTTTCGAGACAAGTGGACATGTCGCATCTAAAAAGAAAAGATTACGCAAACGGGCTGCATCGGGCACGGTTTTAGGCACACCATGGGCAGAGAAAATGACGGGGTGGTCACCGTCTGGCACTTCGTCCAGTTCTTCGACGAAAATCGCGCCTTTACGTTTTAAATCATCCACAACATATTTATTGTGAACAATTTCGTGACGGACATAAACGGGCTTGCCATACGTTTCCAGCGCGCCTTCAACAATATCAATCGCGCGTACCACGCCAGCACAAAACCCGCGTGGGGCGGCGAGTAACAATGTGATCGAAGGTTTTTTTTGACTTGCCATTTATATTTGCCTGTTACGCATTTAAAAAATATTTACCCTTAATGCGTCTTGAGGTGTGGAAATGTCAAGATATAGGTGAATTCACCAAGGTCGCGCTGTTGACTTGTTAGATAGTGTTGCTAATGTGCCGCTATCTATAGCGGGAGAGTTTATTGGCTGAAAAGCTGGCAACACCGAAGGAGCAACCACCCCGGAAACTCTCAGGTAACAGGGACCGCTAAAGACAAGACACTCTGGAGAGCAGTAACGTTAAGTTACTCACCGAAGGGGGTAAGCCAGCCATATTGTTTTTAACAAAACTTGGCACTTGGCGAAATCTCTCAGGTTTGCAGACAGAGGGGGTGTGCAACTGCCATTTGGCGGGGTGTACAGTCCTGTAACTTGCAAACTAAAAGAGAAAACATTGTCTGATTTACTTAAAACACCCCTTTATGATCTTCATGTAGAAAACGGCGGCCGCATGGTTGGTTTTGCTGGTTATGATATGCCTGTGCAGTACAAAACGGGCATTGTAACCGAACATAACCATACGCGCGAAAAAGCTGGATTGTTTGATGTGTCCCACATGGGCCAAGCATTCCTCATTGGGCCTGACCACGCAACCGTTGCAGCAGCACTAGAAAAGCTCGTACCTGCTGATATTTTAAACCTTGCAAAAGGCCAACAACGCTACACCCAGCTCATTAACGAAGATGGCGGCATTATTGATGACTTAATGGTGACGCGCCAGCAAGATGATGAAGGCACTTTATATCTGGTTGTGAACGCTGGCTGTAAACAAGGCGATTATGACTGGATCAGAAAACACCTGCCCCATGGTATTCATTTAGAAGAACACCAAGACCATGCATTGATTGCATTGCAAGGTCCAGCGGCTGAACAGATACTTGCCAATAACTGTCCAGACGCTGTTGATATGGGCTTTATGGACGCTATCGCCAGCCAGTTTACAATTGGTGATGAAAGCATTGATATTCATATTTCCCGTTCTGGATATACGGGCGAGGATGGATATGAAATTTCTGTGGCAAACAATAAGGTCCGCGCTGTTGCCGATGCATTATTAGCCAATGATGACGTTATTCTCATCGGTCTTGGCGCTCGCGATTCATTGCGTCTTGAAGCTGGGCTTTGCCTTTATGGTCATGATATTGATACGGAAACATCTCCGATAGAAGCTGGCCTTTTATGGTCGGTTGGCAAGCGCCGCCGCGTCGAAGGTGGATTTATTGGCCAAGAGCGTATTTTGCGCGAAATTGCCGAAAAACCATCGCGCCGCCGCGTTGGCATAAAACCACTTGGCCGTGCACCTGCCCGTGAAGGCACCGAAATTCAAAATCTGGACGGTGAAAAAATCGGCACCATTACATCAGGCGGCTTTGGCCCTACTGTTGGCGGCCCTGTTGCGATGGGCTATGTACAGGCCCAGTACGCTAAACCTGAAACCAAAGTTCAACTTATTGTTCGAGGCAAAGCCCTTGAAGCAGAAATCGTGCGCATGCCTTTTGCGCCTCATAATTTTAAAAGATAACTTTCCAAAAATTAAGGACAATCAACATGAGCAATACAAAATACAGCGAAGACCACGAATGGATTTCTATTGAAGGTGACGTCGCAACGATCGGCATTACAGACCATGCCCAAGAACAACTTGGCGATGTGGTTTTTGTTGAACTGCCAGAAGTTGGCAGCACCATTGCTAAGGGTGAAGATGCTGGCGTTATTGAATCTGTAAAAGCTGCCAGTGAACTTGTTGCCCCTGTCAGTGGTGAAGTTGTTGAAACCAACGGAACCCTTGAAGATGAGCCAGGTTCAGTTAATGAAAACGCTGAAACCACGGCTTGGTTTATTAAAGTCAAATTGTCTGATGCAAGCGAACTTGACGGTTTGATGGATAGCGATGCCTATAAAAGCTTCATTGCTTAAATTCCAAAACGTGGACCATCGCAAAAACGACCACAGAAACGACCTCAGAAACGACCACAGACTTTAATCTCTCATTTAAAATCAAGAGTAACCTATCATGAGCCCTTCTGACAAACGCGCAAGCCTTTCTGACCTCCAACCGGGTGCCAACTTTATACCGCGCCACATTGGACCAAGAAGCAACGACATCAAAGACAT
>JAMOMM010000085.1 GCA_027067085.1 Hyphomicrobiales bacterium | reverse complement strand
GGCGAAACCAATGAAGAGGGCGATGTTAAGGTTTTCTTTGAATTAAATGGTCAACCACGTATGGCAAAAGTTGCTAACCATAGTGCTAGCGCAGGGGTGAGCAAGCATCCAAAAGCTGAGATCGGCAACGCTCTTCATGTGGCTGCGCCAATGCCGGGCGTTGTTTCGTCGATGACCGTTGAAATCGGGCAGAAAGTTTCTGTAGGTGATGTGGTGCTAACCATTGAAGCCATGAAAATGGAAACGGCGATTCATGCTGAAGCTGATGGGACGGTTGCCAAAATTATCACGCCAATCGGTACGCAAATCGATGCAAAAGACTTGTTAGTCGAGCTAAAAGCTTAGGGAAAAAATGGCCTTAATTATTTAAGGCCATTTTACTTCTGGCGGCATGGATGAAAGTATTGAGTCCACATTGCCACCTGTTTTCAAGCCAAAAATTGTACCGCGGTCATACAAAAGGTTGAACTCGACGTAACGCCCGCGACGGACAAGTTGTTCTTGTCGGTCTTGATCGCTCCAATCTTTGTTCATGTTAGCGCGAACAATTGGCGGGTAAACGTCAGCAAAAGCGCGGCCAACATCTTTGGTGAATGCAAGGTCTGCATCCCAATCGCCTGAATCAATGTAATCGTAAAAAATACCGCCAATGCCGCGCATTTCTTTTCGGTGCGGAAGATAAAAGTAATCATCGCACCAATCCTTAAACTTTGGATAGTCTGCTAGTTCATGGCCTGCACAAGCTTGTTCAAATGCGGCGTGAAAGGCAACAGAGTCTGGATCTTGTTGTGTGCGCCTGCGGTCAAGAACAGGGGTTAGGTCTCCGCCGCCGCCAAACCAACTTTTTGATGTCACAACAAAGCGGGTATTCATGTGGGCGGTTGGCACATTGGGGTTTACGGGGTGGGCAATAAGTGAAACGCCTGATGCCCAATAGCGAGGGTCTTCCTCAGCGCCTGGAATATTTTTGCGAAACTCGGGAGAAAACTCTCCATATACGGTTGAGGTGTGAACACCGACCTTTTCAAAGACACGGCCTTTCATGAGAGACATGGTTCCGCCGCCGCCGTCCGATTCGTCTTCGTTGGTTTTCTTCCATGGGGTTTTGATAAACCGACCTGCGGGTTGATCGCTACCGCGTCCAGTGAGATCGTCCTCGATTTTTTCAAAACGGGCGCAAATGTCATCACGTAGGGTTTCAAACCAATCTCTAGCTTTTTGTTTGCGTGGTAAAAGATTTTGGTGAAGATCGTTTGAGTCGGTCATGAGATTAGTTTTCTAAAATGATTTTTAGGGAAGCGAATTTATGTCTTATTGTAGGTGGTTTAGCAAGTTTTGAAAGACCCGTTTCGTCGCGCATCGCCAGCGCCAAAAAAATCACCATCTGGCGTGATGCCGACCAAATGGGTGCCGCCAAAAAACATGTTTTGATTAGCCCATACTCGGTTGTCTGGAAATGCTTTTTGAAGTTGGCCCATTGCGTTGTTGTTGTGGGGGTCTTCAAAATCAAGGTGTTGGTTTTCAGGATGAAGACGAGGAGCGTTGATGGCACTTGTTGCGTCTTGTCCTTGCATAAGATAATGCACCAGAACCTGAAAAATGGCGGATCGAATGCGGTTGGAACCGCCAGAACCAAGCACCAGCAATCTATCATCTGGTGTGCTGACAATTGTCGGGCACATCATGGAAGACAAGCGAATGTTTTCGCGCCAGCCGCGTTTGCCATCTGGGTTTACATCGGTTTCGCCAAGCATGTTGTTCAGCATAAAGCCGCAATCATCAACGATGTGACCGTTCCCCTCGCCATTTGAAAGGGTGATGGCGCAGGCGTTGTGGTTTTTATCAACGACCGAAATGTGTGTTGTACCGCGATGGGCGCTTGGATTGAGCAATGACTTGAGAGCAGTGAGATCGCTATTCATGGTGGTTCGCGTGGTATCTGAAAATGATAAGGCTTGGGCAATATCAAGGCTTGTCGGGTTGGTGGTGCTTTGTAGCTGTTGAAAAGCCAGCGCGATCAATACGCCACTGGCGGCTGGTAGAGGGTTTAGAAGAATCTGGTTCTCATCTAAGTGAAAAACTTTTGGCTGGCGCATAATTGGTTGATAGGTTTCAATATCTTTTTTCGTGAGGTGGCCCGTTTTGTTTTGGGCTTGAGCTATTGTATTCGTTGGAAAGGCATCAATCCCGCGGTTTTTAATTTCACTAAAAAAATTGCCAAGAGCAGGGTTTTTAAATTGTTCGCCAGCTTTTATGAGGTGCCCGCTTGGCGCAAAGATTTCTTGCGATTGTGGGCTGTCTCGTAAAATAGGCTCAACCACAGTTGAGAGAAAATATTGAAATTCATTTACGGTGACACCGTTGTTTGCAGCGATAATGGCTGGTGTGACAAGAGTTGTAAGGGGCAAGCTTGCATGGGTTTTGTAAAGATTGAGTAGGCCTGGTATAAACCCAGGTGTTGCAGCACTGGCCGCGCCAATATGAAAAGTTTGGGTGGTGGTGCCAAAGTCTGCTTGGATGGCACGGAAATCTATTTCATTTGGATTTTTTTTAAGGGGTGTTTGGGCAAAAAAATCAAGAATGTAATTTTCGCTTGGGGTGTGAATATTGGCAAATCCACCGCCACCAGGCGATGCAAGGATGGGCTCACAAACACATGCCATAAAACTAGCCGCGATTGCTGCATCAAATGCATTTCCACCGTAAGCGAGCATATCGATACCCGCTTGACTTGTAAGGTCGTGCCCCGATGCAATCGCGCCATATTTTTCTGTTTGCTTCATAAGTTCGTTACTTGCACAAAAATAGCTTGAGATCACGTGAAATTACGGCAAGACTGGTCAACCTAAAATCTAGAGTCGGTCTGGTTTAAACTGAACCAGACCGACCAGCCAAGGAATTGATAATCTTGCGTTTCATGCAGTGTTTGTGATTCAAACAAAACATGAAACGCTCTAGGGAGACTGAAAAATGAAAAAACTAAAATTGACAGCAACTTTCATGGCCGCGATTATTGGCTTGTTTGGGATGGTTTTTGCAAGCGTCTCATCTGCTTCTGCAGAAGAGAAAAAAGTTCATCGTGTTGCAGTACATGTAAGTCAAAATGATCCGCGTGTCATGAATATGGCACTTAACAATGTGGTTAACCTGCAAAAATATTATGCCAGTAAAGGTGAAAAAGTCATTGTAGAAGTTGTGGCTTATGGGCCTGGTCTACATATGTTTCGCTCCGATACTAGCCCTGTAAAAGCGCGCATTGAAAAAATGAGTTTGGAGTTTGATAATTTACAATTTTCAGCTTGTGGCAACACTCATCGCAAAATGAGTGCTAAAGCTGGCAAGAAAATCGCTCTACTGTCAGAGGCTAAAATGGTGCCATCTGGGGTTATTCAATTGATTACATTGCAAGAAAATGGGTACTCATACATTCGACCGTAATTTTCTAACGGAAACATAGTTGCACAAAAGCGCTGGTTGTAAGACGGGCGCTTTTTTGTGTTTTGTGGGGTGAGGTTTGACGTGTGGACAAGACATCACGTGTATTATATGCTTATATTTGAATAATATAATGTATAGGTGATTTGATGTTCAAGTCGTTTTTTTTAGGGTTGGCATTTTCCGTACTAAGTCAGGCTGCGCTAACTCAAGCTGTGATGGCTGACACGATTGTTTTGGTGCAAGGTTATCAAGGGTCAGCGGCAAGTTGGCGGGCAACGGGTGTGACGCAGGTTTTAAGCCGCAATCAT
>JAMOMM010000084.1 GCA_027067085.1 Hyphomicrobiales bacterium | reverse complement strand
TGGATTGAGCAGGGAAAGTTGGTCGATGTATCTCCTCATCATCTCATTTTTATGATTTGGGCCTCAACTCAACACTATGCAGACTTTGAAGTACAGGTTGATGCGTTGATAGATGGTTGCGATGATCGCGATGTGTGCTTTAGCGAAGCCGAAGCCACACTAAGAACGGTTTTCTTAAATGGACTGTTGCCGCGATAAGCTGAAGTTTGGCAACTTTAAAGTGTGTTGCATTTATATAGATTCAAGCATTCATTTGCATGGCTGAGGCAGGGCTTGCTTGGCAAGCCCGTTCGGCCCTGTAAGTGAATTCAATTAAATGCGACACGCCTTAAGCCCATTTAAGCCCGTTGCAAAACCAACATTGCCGAAACCAAAACAGCTAAAGCAGCCAAGACTGAGCCGTTAGGCCATGCCCCGCCATTGGCAACTTTTTGCAGCAACACAAAAGCTGGTATCAAAAGCGTATAGGCCATGACATTTATGCTCGGCAGCCGTAAAGACGCATATTGAATAAGATAAAAGCTAATCGCGGTGGTAAACAACGCCAACCAACCAACGGCAAGATATGTAATGGGTGAAACCAATTGCCATTGCGTTGTTGTGATAGATTGCCAACCATAAATAAGCAGTATCACAGCGCCCGCAACCAACGTCCACATTGTCAGATTGATTAAGCTATCGCCCCCATTCAATTTTTGAACGGCTGAGGCATAGGCAGAATAAGACGCGCAGCCGATCAGAAAAATCAATTCGCCTTTGCCAATTTTAAAGGCAATGAAATGTTCAAAATTGCCATTAAACACGATCCACAAACCAGCCAAGCTGGCAATGAACAATGATATATAGCCAATGAGTGGGAGCTTTTGGCGCAGCGCCACAAATGACACGATGACCGATAAAAATGGCACAAGGGTAAAAACCGCAGCCGTATTTAATGGCGTGGTCCAGCGCAGTCCCTCAAACATAGTGATGAAAAACACCACCAGAATGATCGCTAAAGTAAAATAGCGTCCCCATGATTTTAGGGTTGGAAACTTAAACGTGTTTTTTGAAAAAATGGTAATAGCGGCAAAAATAGCAATTGCCATTATAAACCTAAGAAAGGTGAGAGCCGCAGGTTCAAGCGCAAATGTAATCGCTCGCCCTATTGTAAAAGAGGTGGAGACCAAAGCAGAAAAAGCAAACATTGCCAAATGCGCCTTGGTCTTCTCATTCACTATGTTGCGTTTAACTACACGGAATTTGGATTGTTGGGGTGTGTGGTCCAATTTGCATATTCCGGATTGATTTCTTTGCCTGTGCGAAGGTCAGTACCTGTTGTTTGTTGCACCAACGAAATGCAGTCTTCGACAGGACAAACATTAACACACAAATTACAGCCAACACACTCATCATCTTTCACTTCAAAGTGACGTTCCCCGTTTACCTCTAACGTAATGGCTTGGTGAGATGTATCTTCACACGCAATATGGCAGCGGCCACACTTGATGCACTTGTCTTGGTCAATCACTGCTTTGGTAATGTAATTGAGGTTTAAGTGCTGCCAATCAACCACGTTCGGCACTGCCATGCCAATGAAATCATCTAAGGTTTCATAACCCTTTTCATCCATCCAACGTGATAAACCATCAATCATTTCTTCAACGATTTTAAAGCCATAGGTCATGGCCGCTGTACATACTTGCACATTGCCAGCACCCATTGCCATAAATTCAGCCGCATCGCGCCATGTTTGAATGCCGCCAATGGCTGAAATCGGTAAGCCTTTGGTTTCAACATCACGGGCAATTTCCGCCACCATATTCAACGCAATCGGTTTAACCGCAGGGCCGCAATAGCCGCCGTGGCTGCCTTTGCCATCGGTATGAGGGGCAGGGGCCATTGCATCTAAATCAACGCCAATGATGGAGTTGATCGTGTTAATCAGCGACACCGCATCAGCGCCATTGGTGTGGGCTGAACGTGCAGGTTGACGAATATCGGTAATGTTGGGCGTTAGCTTAACGATCACAGGTTTGGAATAATTTTCCTTACACCACTTTGCCACCATGCCGACATACTCAGGCACTTGCCCAACAGCAGCGCCCATGCCGCGTTCAGACATGCCATGCGGGCAACCAAAGTTTAGCTCAATCCCATCAGCACCCGTTTGCTCAACCAGCGGTAAGATTTTGCGCCAAGCCTCTTCTTCGCAAGGCACCATGATGGAAACAACAACCGCGCGATCAGGCCAGTTTTGCTTAACTTGCATAATTTCTTCAAGGTTGATGTCAAGCGAGCGATCGGTAATCAGCTCTATATTGTTTAGTCCCATTAAACGGCGGTTATCACCGTGCCAAGCGCCATAACGCGGTCCGTTAACATTGACCACGGGCGGGCCTTCTTCGCCCAAAGTTTTCCAAACAACCCCGCCCCAACCAGCTTCAAATGCCCGTTCAACATTATACGCTTTATCGGTTGGCGGGGCCGATGCCAGCCAAAACGGGTTTGGAGAAGAGATACCGATGAAATTTGAGCTAATATCAGCCATTTGTTTAATTCCTTTTCCGCTGCCGTTTTAAGAGTTTGCTTGCAAAAACGCATCAATTGATGCGGCTGCTACATTGCCGTCTTCCACAGAGGAAACCGTTAAATCGTCACCGCCTGCAACACAGTCGCCACCAGCCCAAACTTTCTCAAGCGAGGTTTTTCCATCATCGTCAATTTTTATGCGGCGAGCTTCAAGTTCTATTTCAGCCCCCAAAATGGCACTTGGATCAAACGTCTGACCAATGGCCTTAAACACTTGGTCGCAAGCAAGGGTAAAAGTATCGCCCGTGTTTTCCAATTTTCCTGCATCATTTAATTGAGTGCGCGCAAGGGTGATGTATCTCACTTTTTCATCATCGCCGCTAAGCTCAACAGGGGCGGCCCAATGTTGAATAACCACACCATTGGTTTGAGCCAATTCGCATTCAAAAGCGCTCGCGCCCATTTGGTCGGGGCCACGGCGATAAGCGATTGTAACATCGCGCGCACCAAGTTTCTTCACCTGCACCGCCACATCAATCGCTGTCATGCCGCCACCGATAACCACAACCTGTTGTCCTACATCAAGATCGGCCAAGTTATCTGCTTGGCGAATATCAGAGATATAATCAACCGCATCATAAACCCCAGCTAAATCTTCGCCGTCAAGGCCAAGGCCGTTGGTGTTATCAAGTCCAAGACCTAAAAATACCGCATCATACGCCGAGGTTAATTCGCTAACCGAAACATCTTTGCCAAGGGCTTTGCCGTGCTCAATAGTGATGCCACCTATAGACAAGACAAATTCAACTTCGTTTTGGGCAAAGTCATTTGTCGTCTTATAGGCAGCAAGTCCATATTCGTTTAGGCCACCAGATTTTTCTTTGGCTTCTAAAATTGTCACGTCATGGCCGTTGGAGGCCAAGCGATGGGCGCATGCCAAACCAGCTGGGCCAGCCCCAACAACACAAACCCGTTTGCCAGTTGAAGCGGCGCGAGAAAACTTAACGCCGCCCGTTTGGCCATAAGTTTCCATCGCATGGTCGGTGGCAAAGCGTTGTAGTTCGCCAATTTTAACGGGTAAATTGCCTTGCTCCACATGCACACAAACCTCTTCGCACAGTGTTTCGGTTGGGCAAACCCGTGCGCACATGCCACCAAGAATGTTGCTTTTAAAAATAGTATCGGCCGCACCATCTGGATTGTCGGTAGAAATTTCACGGATGAAAAGAGGAATGTCGATAGATGTTGGGCAAG
>JAMOMM010000083.1 GCA_027067085.1 Hyphomicrobiales bacterium | reverse complement strand
GGCAATATCGAGTGATGATAGGCCTTTGACATACTCACTGCGGCCCTCACGATCTAAACATAATAAATCGATGCGCGGCATTTTATAGGTGTATTGAATTGTTACAGTGCCATTTTCAACACCACCCGCCAAAACCACTTGGCTATCGCTATAGCTAACAGGTACAACGCTGTCTAAATACTTGTATGTGATGTCATAAGTTGAACTTGGCGCAGGCTCACTACCTGCCGCTATCCAGCTAACCTGATCGGCATCCAGCGAATAATCAGCAGGTGATGTATAAGTGGTTCCGCCTTGCACAATAGCAACAATTTCAGTGATCGAATTATCGGGCAGTGCATCAAAGCTGTCCGTTACCCCTTTGGTGATTGTCCGAGTGACTTGTTTTTCAACCGTACACGCCAAAACTGTATCAATGGGCGCATGATAAACGTCAATTGTTGCATCACCCGCACCACCATTCGTAAACGTGTGAGGCTCACCATCCACTTGTTCAGTTTCAGGTTGTTCAATTTCTATGTGCCGCAAATCTGCTTGGCGGGATCGCGCGAAACCTTCAATGTTTGCCGTGCCTTTTTCAATCGAAAAATGCTGTGCTCCATCAATCGGCCCTAATGCGGTGACATGACAACCTTTAACAATATAGTTGCCGTGAGCATTATAATCATATGATGATATGGCTTGAGTAATGCCTGTTAATGCAGGTGGTGGCGTTTGGTCAATAACCGTACCATCAATCAGCAAATAAACAGCGTAGAACTCACCTTCGCCACCATCGTCTTGTGTTGCCCAAATAATGGTTTCAACCTCAATGGCAGCACAGGCTTCGCCTTCACTTTTTGATCCAGGGTGAAGGCCTACCAATGAAGGGTCCTCAACTTCTGTTACAACGGTTTTGTTCAAACGAACGCCAACGCGATAGTCACCAACAATATTAACCGCAATGTCATTTGCTGCTTCAATGGATTTTACATCACCATTGATATAAATCAGACCTGCGGTCATTGAGGCGGTTGAAGCGTCTCGATCAATACTAATGTCAGCCCCTTCAATCCGATCCCCATCTTTTGCCACCAGATTTGCTGTGCGGCGGTTACGTCGCTCTGCAATAAACAAAGCATCATTGAGATCGGCTGACGTTAGAAATTTTCCATCACGCGGCACGGATCGTGCTGCTGTCGGTTTTTGATTAGCTCTTAAATAAGCATCTAGCAAACCAGATGGGTGGTTAAAATCAGGCATATATACCTCTAAACAGAAAGTCGAAAGCGCACTCGCTCACGAACTGTTCTTGAAAAATCAATTAAAATGGCTTGAACAGCCACAGCGGCAGAAAGATTTGTTAATTCGTTTGGCTCGGCCCATAAAAGACCAGGCTTTTTGGGATCAGTCGGATTGGCATCAAAAATCAACCCGACACTCACGGCCGTTTGACCATCACCTTCACCAAAATCAGTGTTGGCTTCGACCAGCAAAGTGGTCGGTGCGTTTAAATCTATGGTGTAAGGTGAACCATCAAACTCATATTCACCTTCAAATTGTGGACGTACCGCACGATTGAAACGAGCTTTTCTGTACCCGATGACATCACCGCTTTGATCTTTAAATTCAAACCACACAGAACGGTTTGTTAATCCTGTAAGCATTAAACGTGTGCGCGTTGCGGCGGCAGGATCGGACCAAGCGGCCTGTGCGTCATTCCACGAATAATTACCCCAAGCCAATCCACCACCAATATCAGCTTGCCAAACACCAAGTTGAGTTAGTTCTTGTTCGCTTAGGGCTTTTGAAAATTCAAACAATCGACCAAATGACCATTTGGCTTTAACACTGTCAATGCGCACACCGCTGTCATCGCCAAGCAAAGTGTCGCCAAGTTTTGACCAACCAAGCTCTAACGGCTGGACATCATAACCGTTAAACCCGCGCCAAAAATAAGAGCGCAGCGGCACGGATAAGCGTGTGACGCCATCAATTCCGCTTAAATCTGGCCGTTCGTTGTCCCTCAATCGATCAAGTTCAATATCGAAAAGGTTCCAAAAGGTTCTGCGAACAGGTGCTTCAATAAGCGTGCCCGCATACCCGACAAATCCTAGACCTTTTTCAACAGCTAAAGGCGTTCCACGGGCGCGTTGCCAACGAATACCTTCATCAATCAAATCATAAAGATTTGGGACATATGGTGAAAGTTCACCAAGGCCATATTCATAAACCAAAAAAGGCAGCCACGATGGCGGTGGTGACACCAGTTTAGCCGTTCGCATCGCTTTCACGCCATCTTCAACCAATGGTAAAAAGTCAGTTGCTATCGATAGTGCTTTGGCAAATTCACCAGAATTTGGTGGTGTTAAATCTACGGGCTGCATCAATAAGCCCGCCCTTTATCATTTATTGTAACCGTGCCGATTGTAACCGCAGTATTTGGCTCAACCACAACATCGACCAAAGGTAACTTCACCTCAACTCTTTGAACACCAGGAACCATCAAACGTGAAACGATCCAAGCGCTCGTTAAGTCAAACCCCAGCCCGTTTTCTGCATTATGGGCGGTTCTCAATCCAGCTTCTAAACCCGCGAGGGTTTCGGCAGGCGCAGCTGGTAGCATCCACACATCAACTTCTATATCAATCGACTGAGAAACAGCCGAAACAATCGCAAATGTATCGTTGACCATCCTAACTTCCTTGGCGTTAACAGCCAATGAAACAATATCAAGCAAGGCTTGATCTGCCACCCCGCCAGCATCAGTCGAAAACACAGCAATATTCACCATCGGGTTCTTGCCTTCAACCCATGCAATAGCATCAGCAACGCGCACGTCTGAAGACATCGCAATAAACCGATAGCGCGGTGCTGTGCCACCCGTAGAGCGGCCTTGAATTGCTAAAATGACCCGCGCTTTTAAACGCGCATCATCTTCTTCGGCCATTCGAGGTACATCATAAAACGCGGCCAAATGGTCAAGATCACCACTTTGTGCAAATGCCAACAGGCTCGCCCGAGCCGCATCATTAATCGCCCCACGTATAAGACCTTCGCGATAAGCGGTCACTTCAATGTTCATTCGAGACAATTCTGTCTCAAGGTCGATCACGGCTTCAATGTCTGGGTAAAGAGCGACCAAACGATTACGTGTTGCCGTTAGGATTGTCTCAATGTCAAATTCATCTATCACGACAGGCTTTGGCAACCCAGCCAATGTATCTGCGCCAATTCCATATACCATGATGTGAATTTATCCTTTAAGCAACATCAAGAAGTTGCTGTTCTGCAAACAATAATCTCGATTTTTTTGTTTGTTGGCTGGTGTAGTCACCCAAATGACCACGAGGGTAATAAGTTCCTGCAAGTTCAATACCGACCAGCCCGCCTGCGGTTAGCTCTACGGGCTGGCATTTTGTTAGTTGAAATCGTGGTTCCCAACGTTGCAACGCGGTCGCGATCGCAACATAAAGCGCCAAAATAACGCGTGATGACATTGGCGCGTCTATCAAGTCTGGCAGATGTGAACCAAAATCCCTACGCAGGACACGCTGGCCAATTCTTGTGGTTAGAATTACATAAATCGATTGTTTTACGTGATCCCAATCGTCAATGTGCTGGCCATCAGTATGATTTAAACCGATGGAATCTGCCATTACTTATCGTCGCCCTTTTGGGCAGATTTTGCTTTTGGTTTTTTGGCAACTTCAATTTTACCATCGGCCAGTTCATACTTGGCCTGCCCACTTGTTAGGCTAACTAAATCGCCTTTTTTGTAGTGCATGCC
>JAMOMM010000082.1 GCA_027067085.1 Hyphomicrobiales bacterium | reverse complement strand
AGATAGAAAGCTGCGTTGGCGCAGCCATGAGCGTGAGAGAAACAAACCAAACAACTAAAAACAAATACATAGGAGAGTGAAATGGCCGACTGGAAAATCAAGGGTGAGTTAATTTTAAATTGTAATTGTACGGTGTTTTGCCCGTGTGTGATTTCTCTTGGCGCACACCCGCCAACCGAAGGCCATTGCCAAGCTTGGGCAGGTATTCGCATTGATGAGGGCCATTTTGAGGGTGAAGACTTAGGTGGCTTAAATGTTGGCTTATTGCTTGATATTCCCGGAAAAATGGAACGTGGAGACTGGAAAGCTGCAGCTTATATTGATGATCGTTCAAATGAAAAAGCCTATGAAGGTTTGGTTGATATTTTCTCTGGTAAAGCTGGCGGCACCACTGGCCTGTTCTCAATGCTCGTTAGTGAGTTTATGGGGGCCGAACGCGCCCCTGTTGAATTTACCACCGAAGGTAAAAAACGCCGCTTATCGGTTGGCCGTATGATCCAAGGTGAAGTGGAACCTGTGCAAGGCGCAGACCCTGATAAGGATTTAGTTGTCACCAACACAGGGTATTGGATGGGCGCTGATATAACTGTTGCAACAGCGAATAAGGGCCGTGTTAGGGCGTTTGGTCGCGTTTGGAATTTTGAAGGAAGATCGGCGGAAATTTGCCAAATTGACTGGTCTGGGTGATGTTTTTATAGAAACATTCCCGTTGTTATATATTTTCATTCCAAAATTTGATTTGCATCAAGGTTAGATAATGTAATAAGCGTCACTAACCCTTTATATTAGCATATTAGGATATAGTGATATGAGCTTGATACAAATTATGGAAACGCTGGGTGAGTCTTGGACCTCCATTCTTGGTGGCGTTATCATTGGCATCGCCTTTGGCGTTTTTGCCCAACGGTCAAAGTTTTGTTTGCGGTCAGCCGTTGTTGAATTCGCACGCGGTAAAATCGGCAATAAAACCTCTGTCTGGCTTTTAACCTTTTCAATGGCAGCATTTGGCACGCAGCTAATGTGGTCAACAGGGGCGATTGATTTGACAGAAGTTCGCCAGCTATCCAATACAGGCAGTATTTCTGGCGCATTGCTGGGTGGGTTGATTTTTGGTGTTGGTATGGTGCTGGCGCGCGGTTGCTCGTCTCGTTTGTTGGTGCTTTCAGCCAATGGTAATTTACGCGCTTTAATGTCTGGTTTGATTTTTGCGGTTGCAGCACAAGCAACTTTGCATGGGTTTTTATCACCCGTGCGCAATTATCTCGCTGGTTTATGGACCGTAAGTGACACAAGCCTATTAAGCGTTCTATCAATATTTAACCTACCTGAAGGTAGTGGTTTGTTTTTAGGGACCGCATTTTTGGCAGGGGCCATCTTTTTTGCAGCGTATAATAAACTGCGCCCCGTTGTTTGGATTGGCGCTCTGGGTGTTGGAGCTGTTGTTGTTGCTGGTTGGGTGTTTACTTATTCAATGGCACAAGACTCGTTCAATATTATTGCGGTCAAAAGCATGACTTTCACCGGTCCTTCTGCCGATACGCTGATGCTGTTTTTAAGCCCTCCAGGGTCAATCATGAAGTTTGATGTTGGCCTAGTACCTGGCGTATTTATCGGTTCGTTCTTTGCCGCCTACTTTGCCAAAGAATTAAAAATTGTTGGCTTTACCTCTGGGCTTTGTATGCGCCGTTATATTTTTGGTGCAACCATGATGGGCTTTGGTGGCATGTTGGCAGGCGGTTGCGCTGTGGGTGCTGGTGTTACTGGCGGCTCAATTTTCGCCTTAACTGCTTGGCTGGCTCTTTGTGGCATGTGGGCAGGTGCGGCAATTGCCGATCGTGTTATTGATCGCGAAAATGAAACCTGTGTTGCAACGGGTGTTTCTTCTCCCGCGGCTCCTTAAATGTTTAGAACTTATTGCAAATGAAAAGGCCGCGTTTGATTGTTTTCAAACGCGGCCTTTGTTTTTAATTGAAATTGCTTAAATGTTGGCGATCACTGTTTCTAACATGCCGCGAACTTTTGCTGCTGTTTCTGTAAGCTTAGCATTATCTATGGCTTGCATTGATGCAACAGGGTCAATAGCTGAAATTTCAACTTTCCCGTCAACCTCTTGCACAATCACATTACATGGCAACATCAAACCCACATGAGGTTCTGCTTCAATTGCCCCCATCGCCAATTTAGGATTGCATGCGCCTAAAATTGTGTATGGACGAAACTCTGCATCAATTTTTTTCTTCAATGTCGCTTTAACATCAATCGTCGTTAAAACACCAAAGCCGTTTTCCATTAAAACAGCAGTTGTGCGCTCGATTGCATCTTGGAATGATAGGTCAACGGTTTTTGAAATGTGATAGCTCATTGGAAAGTCCTTAAATTTTTGAATAGAATGAGCACAAAATAAGGTGTGTGCTGGATAAAACAAGTGCGACCAATTGAAAGCGCAGGATTAGGGGTAATTATCTCAAAAGTTTACCTAGTGTTAGATATTTGCTAGTTTTATATATCAAATTTTGATTCTTTAGAGGAAAAACACCATGGTATTTGGATCACGTCAAACAGTCCCCAACATTCGTCACGAACGTCAATCTGGCATCTCTGATGATATTGATTTTGAAATCAAAGGCGTGGAAATGCAATTTGTCGAGATCGAACTGGACCCAGGCGAATCGGCCGTGGCCGAGGCTGGTTCAATGATGTTCAAAGATCCAGACATTGAAATGACCACCGCCTTTGGCGATGGTTCAGGCCAAGATGGTGGCTTTATGGACAAGTTAATGGGCGCAGGCAAACGTTTGATTACAGGTGAAAGCCTGTTTACCACCGTGTTCACCCACCACGGTGCGGGCAAAGCGCGCGTTGGTTTTGCCTCACCCTATCCAGGGCATATTTTAGCTATTAAATTGGATGAGTTTGGCGGACGTTTGATTTGCCAAAAAGATGCCTTTTTATGTGCCGCAAAGGGTGTCTCAATCGGCATTGCTTTTCAGCGTAAAATGATGACAGGCCTGTTTGGTGGCGAAGGTTTTATCATGCAAGACTTGCAAGGTGATGGCTGGGTGTTTGTCCATGTCGGCGGCACCTTGTTGGAACGTGAATTAGCCGCGGGCGAAGAACTTCATATTGATACAGGCTGTGTGGCTGCATACACCTCTGGCATTGATTTTGATGTTATTAAAGCAGGGTCGATCAAATCGATGATATTTGGCGGGGAGGGTATGTTTTTTGCCCGTCTTCGCGGCCCCGGTAAAGTGTGGGTGCAGTCGCTACCGTTTTCACGCCTTGCTGGGCGCATGTATGCAGCGGCTCCACAAGGTGGAGGCAGGCATGTGGGCGAAGGCTCTGTTTTGGGTGGGCTAGGCAACCTGCTTGACGGGGACTAACGTCAATGAAATTCTTTGATGAAAATGGTGGTGCATCACGCATCACTATCGCAGATGTGAACCAAAGTAATGGCATTATTCATGTTGTAAACAATGTTTTAGTGCCAAAGTAAGTCAACCCAATCAAGACAGCTCAGTTTGCGTTAAATTGAGCTGTTTTTACCAAAGAATTGAATTCAGGAGTACGAAACAATGACACAGCCAAAGATGAGCAGGCGCAACTTTTTTAAAGTCGGCGGCGCATTTGCAGGTATTGGTGTTTTAGGTTTTGCGACATTGCCAAACGTTTTGGCCACAACAGTAAGTGCAGCAAGCGGTAAATTTGAAATTGAGAAGACACCGCAAGAATGGAAAAAAATCCTTACCAACGGCCAATTCCAAGTTTTG
>JAMOMM010000081.1 GCA_027067085.1 Hyphomicrobiales bacterium | reverse complement strand
GCCTATCTACTTGCTTCTGGCCCTGATGAGTTCCGCCCCTTGCCACCTTATCAGTCTGACGGCCTTTTCGGCCCTGTCCGAGTCCAGGTTTAGGCAAGGTGTCAATGAGCATGCAAATTTGACCCACTTTGGCATTTAAAATTGACCCACCCCTGGGGTTTTATTGCAGAGCCTTTTGTTGACTTTGCTTAAAGCGGTAGGAGTCATTTTTAGTTTCGATAATGGAGCAATGGTGGGTGACTCTGTCAAGCAATGCGGTGGTCATTTTCGCATCACCAAAGACACTCACCCATTCAGAGAACTCCAGATTCGTGGTAATGATGATGCTGGTTTTTTCATATAATTTGCTGACCAAGTGGAACAATAAAGCACCACCTGATTTCGGGAATGGGATATAACCCAGTTCATCAATGATCACACAATCAACCTGTTGTAATCGCTTGACCAGACTACCTTGACGCTGTTCAGATTGTTCTTTAATCAAGATGTTGATCAGATCCACCGCATTAAAAAAGCGTGTCTTTTTTCCTCGCTGAATGAGTTCTGCACCTAATGCAATAGCCGTATGTGTTTTCCCTGTACCCGTACCGCCAACTAAAATAAGATTATGCGCCTGCTTGGCAAATTGACCTGTACATAAAGGCTCGATGACCGTCTTATCAATAGCAGAAGCTTGATAATCGAATGTCGCAAAGTCTTTATGATGCGGGAACTTAGCGGCACTCATTTGATACTGGATGCGCCTGACTTCACGTTCTACCCGTTCAGCTTCGATCATTTTAGGCAAAGCAGTCAGCAGGCTAGGTACATTTTTATCTGCCAACAGGTCGGTTGTTACTTGCGCCATGCCATGTAACTTCAATGAGATAAGTTGCTCAATCAGATGATTCATTAAGCCACCTCTTTCGCTAATAGCAGGTTATAACGCTGACAGTTGGCTTCTGGTGGAGTTTGCAGTTGAGGATATTGCGGTACTTCCAGTATTGTGGGTAATTCCACTTCAGTGAGTCTGTGGATCAGATTGATAACCGCGGGTAAGCGTGTTGTTTTATTCTCAATGGCAAGCTCACAGGCGGTAGTAATGACATCAATACCGAGATCTTGTATGAGTAGCAGTAACTCAACAAAGTCTCTATCACCCCGCGGGCGTTGTAGATAATGCTTTTTTATCGTGATAACGGCTTTGGGCAGATCCCAATGAACAAAGGGAGCACCATCACGTAATGCACCGGGTTTTTGTTTGAGCAAAGAGAGATAGTGCCAAGGCTCAAACCAGTAAGCATGTTTTTTAAAACTGCGCGGGTGAGTGGCTATGACCTGCTGTTGAGCCACCATGACCAGTTGATTGGCATAGATACGCAACGAGATTCGCTGTTTGGCATACTCACAAGGCACGCTGTAATGATTGGTGTCATATTGAACTAAACAGGTAGAACTTACCCGCACAGCCTTTTCAACATAACCATCAAAGGCTCGGCCTAACGGCCTGAGCCATGCGTATTCTTGTTCAAACATCTGATCAATGGTTTTGTCTTTAACCTGCGGATGCATCTTCTGACCGAGTTGTTCGCAATGACCCAGTAAATATTGGTTCAATGCTTCAAACGTACCAAAGCTTAACTGGGGTTTAAAAAGTTGATTACGTAAGACATTCACCTGATTTTCTACTTGCCCCTTTTCCCAGCCTGATGCGGGTGTACAGGCAACAGGCTTGATCAGGTAATGATTCATTAAAGCTAAAAAGCGAGGATGAAAGTCTCTTTCTTTGCCTTTACCAATTTTAATCACCATGGTTTTTGGATTATCGATAAGTACCCGTTTAGGGACACCTCGATAAAAAGCTAATGCCAGGACAAAGGCATCGATTAACATCTCTTGAGTTTCACGTGGATAAGCGACGACAAAAGCTTTACGGCTATGAGAGAGGCGAAAGTGAGCCACTTTGATCTTTTGCTCAATCCCACCAATAACAACCACCTCCATGCTCCAATCAAATTGCATGGCATCACCGGCTTCAAAATGTAACGGGATAAAGGCATCAACAGTAGATGACCGCGCCAATTTCAGCTTCTTTACCCAACGACATACGGGAGAGTATGAGCCTTGGTAACCTTCTAGTAATAACTGTTCAAACAGCTTTTGAGCGGTACGGCGTTCTCTTATTGGACGTTTAAGGTCATTCTTAAACCATTGGGTTAGCTGATGCTCATAATCTTTGAGGACATGCGTAACTGCAGGCTTCTGGCGTAGATACTTGGGGGGCGTCTCATCGCGACAATACTTACGAATGGTATTTCTTGAAATGCCTGTTTCTCGTGAAACAGCCCTGATACTTTCATTATTAACCAAAATGCGCCGACGCACTTTCATGGCAGTTTCCATCAATATCACCTATTAAATACTCCAAGCAAAAGCTTGGTATTAAACTACGAATAGGTGGGTCAATTTTAAATGCCGATTAACCCCTAAAGTGGGTCAGTTTTACATGCTTATTAACAGATAAGGTGGCAAGGGGCGGAACTCATCAGGGCCAGAAGCAAGTAGATAGGCTTCATAAACAGGCCGAATATATGTCAGCGACCTTATTTTCATTAAGTTGCCATTTTGACGGGAGAGGGTGCTAAAAAAGAGATGCGAAGTGAGAAATTAAATCGAAATAAACAAGCTTAAAAGAGTGCTGATTATTTTAGACATTGGCCAAAAAAAGCATCGTAAATTGCAGAAGATTGAAGGCCAATATCAAAAATAACCACCCATAAAAAAACAAACTCTGAATTGAAGTTTGGTAGGTTATTTTGTGCTAAAAATCACTCTCGATGTGCAAATAGGCATAGAAATATACAAATAAACAGCATCAACTGTTGACTAGTGTGGGACGTCCATATATGTCCGTGTGAATTTGAATTGTTAGCTGCTGATACCCCATAAGAATCCATTATTGCTGCTGAAGTTGCAGAACCAATTTTTAATCCTCTTTTGGAAGGCAAGGGCTTATGCCATTACCGCTGAGGCTTTGCACACTGCTTTTGGGCTGGAGTTATTTGTTTACTGCTCTATCAACCAACTGACCATCAACAAATTTGTGCAAGACACTAGATACCAATGTTTGATATGGAATACCTTCCCTTAGAGCTCGTGCTTGTAATGAGCGAAGATCACGGGATGATAGACGAATATTTATGCGAGTATCTTTCTTGAATGTCGCCTCAGCAACAACCTTGTGCCGCTCAATTTCTTTTTTGGCATTTTTTGACTGCTTAAGCTCACCTTTTTCAAACGCTTCAAGGATTTCATTTTCTTCAGGATCAAGCCTATTCATTAGAACCACCTAAATATTGTTTAGTAGCTTTTCGGCTAGGAACGATAGTTTTCAGGAAAATTTCTTCTTCATTTTCAACAAAAGGCACGAGATACGCATAGCTTTCGATTAAAACAACCGAGATTTTCTGATTTGGATAACGCTCATGGTTGGGATGATCGTAGATATCTACTTCATTTCCAAGCTGGATATTGAGGACAACCTCTTCAAACGAAATGTTCCGCTCTTCTTTGAGGAGGTCGTTCTTTTCTGGATTCCAAGCGTAGGTTTTCATTCCTCAAGAATAGCAGCATGTGTGCCGTTTGTCTTCTTTTTTGTTTTGCAGCTAACGCCTAAGCTCAGCCGACCGCAAAGCGGAGCGATTTTTGTGGCAAAATGGAGCGTAGCGACTGCCACAAAAAGCGCGGAGCTTTGTGGGTCGGCTGGAGCTTTTTGTTAGCTGTTGAATCATGC
>JAMOMM010000080.1 GCA_027067085.1 Hyphomicrobiales bacterium | reverse complement strand
GCAGATAAATGGGAAATGGTCACTGACATTTTAGATGTGTGGTTTGATTCAGGCTCAACCCATGCATTTTGCCTAGAGCGCCGTGAAGATTTAAGCCCCAAACGCCGCTTTGATGGTGGCAATGATCGGGTGATGTATTTGGAAGGTACAGACCAGCATCGCGGTTGGTTCCATTCATCTTTACTTGAAAGCTGTGGCACGCGTGGTCACGCGCCTTATGATGTGGTTTTGACCCATGGTTTCACCATGGCCGAAGATGGTCGTAAGATGTCAAAATCTTTGAACAATCAGATGTTCCCGCAAGACATTATCAAGCAATATGGCGCTGATATTTTGCGCCTATGGGTTGTCTCATGCGATTACACTGACGATCAACGTCTTGGCAAAGAGATGATTAACTCCACCGTTGATGCCTATCGCAAAATGCGCAACACTTTGCGTTATATGATCGGGGCGTTGTCAGCTTATGATGCGGACAAACGCGTTGACGTTGCCGACATGCCAGAACTTGAGCGCTATATTCTCAACCGTCTACATGAAGTGGGCGGCGTGGTCACCACCGCGTTTGAAAATTACGATTACAAAAAAGCTATCGCGGCTTTGGTCAATTTTATGAACGTTGATTTGTCGGCGTTCTACTTCGATATTCGCAAAGACGCGCTCTATTGTGACCCGCTTAACACACCGCGCCGTTTGGCTTGCCTAACCGTGATGGATGAATTGTTTAATTGCATCACCACATGGCTGGCGCCAATGTTAGTATTTACGGCTGAAGAAGTTTGGACCACGCGCAATGGTGTTGAGGCAGGCAGTGTTCATTTGCAACCATTTGCTAAAACCAAAGATGAGTGGATCAACGCCGACCTTGCTAGCAAGTGGGCCAAAATTCGCAAAGTACGCTCTGTTGTAACGGGCGCTTTGGAAGTTGAACGGCGTGAAAAACGCATTGGTTCATCGCTTGAGTCCGCCCCTGTGGTTTACATCAATGATGATGAATTATCAGCGGTTATGGATGGTTTGGATTTGGCTGAAACTTTCATCACCTCAGCGGCTAGTCTTTCGGGCGATGCTGCACCATCTGATGCGTTTACGTTGCCTGATGTTTCTGGTGTAGCAGTTGTTCACAACACCGCGCCTGGCACAAAATGCGCGCGTTCATGGATTTTCTCAACGGAAATTGGCGGTGATGCCGATTATCCAGACATCACCCCACGCGATGCCCAAGCGGTTCGCGAATGGGACAACTTGAATAAAACCAACTAATGCCCGAGCATTTGAAAATATGGGGACCATTTGCGGTGTTTGGTCTTGTCGTCGCCGCTTTGGTTTTTGGTATCGATCAGGGCTACAAAACATGGATGCTGCATTATTACAACATCGCTGAGCGTCAGCCTGTGCAAATCACTCCGTTTCTTGATTTGGTCATCGTGTTTAACAAAGGTATCAGCTATGGCTGGCTTAAAGGCCTTGGCCCGTGGCCGCTGATTGCAGGCCAATCATTAGTTACCATTTTTCTTTGGCTTTGGCTGGCTGGCAGTAAGCGCAAATTTGATGCCATTGTTTTGGGCGTGATTGTTGGTGGCGCGCTGGGCAACATTGCTGATCGCATCATTTATGGCGGCGTGGCTGACTTTTTCTTTCTGCATGCCTATGGGTTTAGCTGGTATGTTTTTAACCTTGCCGATGTGGCTGTTGTTGCTGGCGCTGCTATTCTGGTCTATACTTCGTTCACGGATAAAACAGAATAAACGAGAAGCTATACTAAGCCTTTGTTTTGCCTAATTGGCACCCTACAAAGCCGCTAGTTTTTAGCAGGGACAAATATCGTGGTGTATTTTAAACAAACAATTATCGCAATTGCTGGCACATTGATGCTGACGGCCTGCGGTGAAACAGCTTTTCAAGACGCATTTGATGCGGGCAAATATTCGCCTGACGAAACAAAAGTGCAGTCGAACCAAGCCCTAACAACACCGCCTGATTTACAACTTCGTCCGCCAAGTGGCGTTGCCCCACAGCAACCTGCAGGCGCAGCACCCCAACCTCTTCAAACAGCCCCGCCACAATACGGTACGGCCCCGCAACAGCCTCAATATGGCGCGCCTGCCCAACCTCAGTACGGTGCACCGGCTCAACCTCGTCAAGCCTATATTCCACCAGCAGGCCAGCAACCACCAGCGATTGGCAATCAACCCGTTGATGCCTTTACCAAAAATGGCATCTCACATTACAAAGCTGATGGCACAAAGAAAACGCGCCAAGAACTACTGGATGAATTGAGTGCAAAAAAACGCGCCGAAACAAAACGCAAAAACCCAAACCACGGCACTATATTCAATTTACCGCAGTGGTTTAAGGATAATCAAACTTAATTGGTAGACACGGGGTTTATTCCGCTCACGGCTGATCCTCGCTGCGCTCGGGCCTGCGCTGGCGCGGCGCATTAGCGCCGAGGTGCGGTCGCACCTAGTTTCAGAAATTGATTGGTAGATTTAAGGTTTTGGCAACAGGTGATGCAGGGCAATAATTAAGTGTATTTAGTAAATTGTCGCCGTAATTCCAGTCATACCTCCTTTTAAAGTTGGCTCTGGTTAGACAGATGGAGTGTGTCAACACTCCATCTGCTGCTTTGAAACTTACTTACTCATATGATAACGTCAAAATGATCGAATCAACTGAACATAATTTGGAGTTTCTAAATGTTTGAAACAGGCGCGACTTATAGTATCCGAATGATTGATGGAGACAGCGAAAGCCTTAGTAGCTGGGTAGTAGTTGAATATGAAGCTCCTCTTTTGAAACTCTCGAACCCACATACTAATGATCGGATTCTAAACACTGGGTCACGTCATTTCATCAGTGCCGAAAAAACTGAAGCGGTTGAAAATTTTGAAATTAATATAGGATAAATGAAGCGCTTATGATTGATCTCAAAGAATTTATATCTAGCACCCTACATCAAATTGTGGAAGGGATTGTCGAAGCACAAGGTGCCGAAAAAGGGGACAATATAAATGCGGTCGGTAGTAATGCTGTTAAAAACAGCAAGCATGCTTACTCGGCGGGAAGTTACGGAACTTTTACACTTGTAGATTTTGATATTGCCGTTACCGCTGAATCTAATAAAACGGGAAAAGCCTCAATCAAGGTTTGGGGAGTCGGTGCCGAAGGAGGTGGAGACGTGCGAAACCAAGCAGTTAGTCGAGTAGTATTTAGTATTCCAGTTAGAATGCCAGACGGCGACAAAGAACGCGCAAAAATGATCGCACAAGAAGCTGTTGATCAAAGAGAAAAAATAAACGATGCATTAGCAAAAGCAAGTGCTGAATTACACCGCTGAATTACGGTGAATTACGGCTCTTGAGACGTAATTCGGGCTTTAAACCCAGGCGATAGTCTACCAAATGCACAAATAGTGCTGCCTGGCTTTATGAGTTTGTGGCATAGTGACTACGGATAGGGTTTGTATGCCGCTCACGCTAATGGGCTTTGCCCATACGCTGCGCTGGCGCGGCCTGATCGGCCGAGGTGCGGTCGCACCTAGTTTCAGAAGTTTACGGATAGTTGGCCAATTGGTTGATCTTCACAACTTTCTTACAAATTATTTAGTGGCTTTTTGTTGGGGTTGGGTTCACAACAGAAATCAGATATAATGTGTACCTTACGTAAACTATTCAGTGAGACGTTTTAATGAAATTTGTGATGCCGTTTCTTGTGGCTGCTTCTATGTTGTTTTCAACATCGTTAATTGCCAAACCCCTTAATATTGATGT
>JAMOMM010000079.1 GCA_027067085.1 Hyphomicrobiales bacterium | reverse complement strand
CGGTTCCCATACTTGCAACCGCACCACACAGATAAATAGTCCATCAGTTTTTATGATTCTAAAAATTTCATCTAAGCACGTTGCATCTAAATGTCCGTAGGTGAAAATACCTGAAGAAATAGCAATATCATAAAGCCCTGTTTCAATATCTAATGTGCCCGTTAGGTCTGCGTTCAAAAGCGATTGATAGATTTCACGCTTACGCGCTTGCGCCAGCATTTCGTCACTGAAATCTAATCCCACGAGATTAGAATAGCCCAAATCAAAAGCGGCTTGCCCTGTTAAGCCAGTACCGCAACCAATATCAGCAATAAGCTGTTTTTTATCTGGCGCGTATTCACTCAGTAATTTAGCAATGTTGCTGGGCGCAGAATATGTCAGGCCATCAACCATAGTTTGTTCGTAAGTTGAAGCCCAATCACGATAAAGGTCACGGGTATCTTGTTGTGACTTTAAATCATAAGCTCGTTGCAAAATTTCTTTTGATGTTTTGTCTAATGGCGGCATAGGTTCTCACAAAAAGGAAAAGTTTGCCTTTAGTACCTTAGTGCCTTTGAACTTTCAAGTAACCTTATGTGCAACAGAAAAAATCAACAAAACAGAAACAAGCTCGGGTAAATAACGGTTACGGGCGAGAGGCTGTTACTCATCCTTACTCGTTTCTGCATTCTTGTGTTTTTAGAATTTATACGAAACACCTAAACTCAAACTATGCGCTGCATTGTATTTAACTTTGCGCGTCGTTGGCAAAAGCTTGTAATTTTTGGCTTTACCATAATTGTGGTACAGATATTGCCCACGCAAAATCCAGTTTTCATTGACGGCATACTCCATGCCGCCACCAAGAACCCAGCCGACATGCATTTTATCTGACTTTTTGCCACCACCTTTCAGTGAGCCAGAACCAAATGACAAACCGCCTGTCCCAAACAATAATGCACGGTCCATCGCATAACCCACTCGTAAACGTGTTGTTGCCAAAGGTGATAAATATGCCTGAGTGATCGCACCGCCATAGCGCTTTTTCTTAGACAACACGATTGGATTGAAGTCCGCTTCAAAACCCAAAATCATACTATCCCACTGAATATTATAACCAGTGTGCAAACCAAGATCGAAAGTTTTACTTTTCAGTTTTTGAGCAGAAGCAACATCCTTGCCCTTACTGAATGAGTAGTCAGTATGCATGCCGAGATAAAAGCCCGACCAATCAAACTCTTGCGCGCTTGCAGGTGTTGCATATGCCAAAGCTGTTATTGAAATAGCCAACCCAGTCGCAATGCTTTTGAGTCGTTTTCGATTTTGCGTCATTTTTTCGTCCTTAATTAAATACTAGAAATCGCAAGGTCCCATTCCCTATGCGGTTTTTCATTTTCTCATCGACCGTCTTGGGAGCCAGAAATACACGTTGATTTCATTGTGTCAACATAATTTATTATCGTAAAACAATAATTAATTTCTGTATTACGAATTTGACTTTTTTATGATTTAGGTTATAAAAACGAATGTTTAAGAAAATTAACTTCACCGACAAAGCTGTCGTCACCATAATTCGAGTTCTCATGTTCTCTGCATTATTGATCTATGTTTCGCTTATTGGTCTTGCTTGGATCGTCGCTATTTTCGGCGATACATCCTTGGTGTTTGACCTCGCCGACATTGAAAAATTACATGGGCCGCTTACCCCATGGAAGTTTGCTCTGGGCATAGGTATTTGCGGATTTACACTTGCAAGTGTTTCAATGACCTTTTGGGCTGTACACACGTTTTTTGACCAATTTTTAAAACACCAAGTCTTTACCTCAACCATCGCAGATGCCATTCGTAATATTGCAATTGGCCTTATCGGGTTTTGGTTTGGCACTGGTCTATGGGGCGGATTTTTGCCATTCATACTAACCTATGGCTATGAAGCGGATAAAGCTGTCAGTTTAGAAATACCCATCTTTGAAAGCGATATGGTTTTCGGTATAATAGGTGTAACCTTATTGGCCGTTGCTGTATTGCTAAAGCGTGGGCAAGCTTTACAAGAAGAAAACCAACAAATTATTTGAGCCCTGTAATGAACCTCGTAAAAGGAACGAACAAAACCCAATGCCGATTATCGTAACATTAGATATTATGCTTGCCCGCCGAAAAACGTCTTCGCGCGAGTTAGCAGCTCACATCGGCATTACCGAAGCAAATTTATCATTGCTAAAATCGGGTAAGGTTAAAGGCGTTCGTTTCGCCACTATTGAGGCAATATGTGAATATCTTGATTGCCAACCAGGCGATATTCTAACCTATGAGCCGCAAGAACAGACTCAACTAGTCACGCGCTTTGACACCGTGGACAAAGCCAGCCCAAATCAACACCAACCAGCCAAGCATAATAGTAACCCCGCCAAAGGGAACTAAAAAGCCAAGGGCCATAAACCCAAGAAAGTATTTCAAGAATATTACGCCCGAAAACAACAAGATGCCGAGCGTAAGCAGTCCCGTTGAAATCTTCATCTTTGTTCTCAACCCGTTAGGCAATGGGGCATAGCTTGAGAATCCAAAAACCAACATCACCATACCATGCAATTGTTGGCTACGCACAGCCAACATCACTTTTTCGACATCATCGGGATCAACCCCATGGTTGGCATAGGCACCAGCAGCAACAGCTGTCAGACCAAAAAAAGCACCGAGTAATAATGGCAGGTTCATTTAGATTTCCCAATCAGGACCAATTAACAATCCTGCCATTGTAACGGTCAAACCACCTGCCAAACATAGGGCAAAGTGTTACGCTAGAGCATTTCATGTTTTGTTTGAATCACAAACACTGCATGAAATGCAATATTATCAATACCTTAAATAGGTCGTTCTGGTTCAATGTAAACCAGAACAACTCTAAAGAATGCTAGCTTCAATCAGTGGTAACCTTGACCAGCCAATCGTCGTACGATTTTCTTAAAGTTATATCGCCCACCTTCACCGCGTTGCGTTCTGGTGAGTTTGCCAGACTTGCTATAAAACTTGGTTACGCAACCACTTCCAGTACAATGAATTGAGGCTTTAGAGCCATTTGACTTAGACATTGTTCGGTCACCAGCAAGAGCAGGTTGAACCATTAGAACACCAGTAACAGCAATGGCTGAAGCTAAAATCAAAGTTTTTTTCATATTTTTAGTCTCCTATCAGCTTATACAAAACTTAAAATCTGTCATTATTATTCATTGTTTACAATAATAGGCAAAATAAGTTCTGACGCAAGGTAAAAAATGACCTGTGGACTCACCATTAATGTGGTTTGAAATCCTATTTGGCTGGGGCGCAAGCCTGATATTAGTAGCCGTTTCAGCTAATTTTATGAAAAAACATTAACAAAATCGGCTAAATTTAGCCATAAACATCAACATGAATGCAACATGAACAGTGTATTCAGGTAACATTGTGTTTGCCCCTGTTAGGTTGATCTCAAGTTAAGGCAAACAAGTTGCACAAAACAAAAAACAGCAACTCTTTGTAGTTTCAAGACAAGATCAACACAAACGGCCCTAAGAGCCAACAGGAGGTTACCATGTTTATTCGCTTCGCACTCACCGCACTTTCTACTGCATTTCTGGCAGCCGCTGCTCTGGCCGTTGTTCCATCCCAATCGCAAACCGCACTCATCATTCCGCTAAACCCAACAGTAAATACGACAACCATCGAAAAGAACAATTCATGGCCGCTAAAACAAAATATTTCACTTAACCCCTGCGCCAAAATCAAATGCGTCAGCGCGTAAGTTAAGGACAAGTTTCGA
>JAMOMM010000078.1 GCA_027067085.1 Hyphomicrobiales bacterium | reverse complement strand
GACCTCATCATCTCAGGTGGCTCAAATATCTACCCACGCGAAATTGAAGAAGTATTGCTCACCGTAAACGGGGTGGAAGAAGTCAGCGTTATTTCTCGCCACGATGAAGATTGGGGCGAAATTGTCGTGGCTTATATTGTCGGAAAAGTTGATGAGAGTATTCTAAATGCCCACTGCATTGCCAACATCGCCCGCTTCAAACGTCCCAAAATTTATCGATTTATTGATGAACTGCCAAAGAACAATTATGGCAAAGTTCTTAAAACTAAATTACGCGCTCGTGAAAAAACACACTAACTTAACGCTCTAAACCTATCTGACATCTAATCACAAGCAAGTGTGTTCCAAGCCATTCGCCTTGCCCAACCACTGCCAAACCAGTTAAGTTCGCCGTGACAGAGTTCAGAAAGAAAATAAATATGAACGCCACCGCACACATCTCTAAGATGACAGCACCCGTGATGGCACCAGCCATCAATTGGCTTGTCGTTGTCATCGCTGCATTTGCCCTAATAGGCGGCGCTGTTTTCATTCAAACGAATATCACTAACGGGAAAACCGCTGTTTACCTGCTTGGTGGGCTTATGGGCATCGCCCTGTTTCACGCCTCTTTTGGTTTTACGGCAGGTTGGCGAGATTTCACACTCAATAAACGTGGTGCAGGCATGCGCGCGCAAATGCTGACCTTTGCCATTGCCGCCATCGTTATTTTACCCATTCTAAATAATGGCGAAATTTTCGGCCATGGCGTTATAGGTGCCAACGCTCCCATCGGTGTTGCCATGTTGTTGGGGGCATTTGTCTTTGGCTATGGCATGCAACTTGGCGGGGCCTGCGCATCTGGCACACTTTACACCGTCGGCGGCGGTTCAACTCGCATGGTCATTACTTTAATCTTTTTCATGGCAGGTTCCGTCATTGGCAGCGCCCATTTACCATGGTGGTTGACAACACCGCGCCTTAGCCACGGCACTATTTTACAAATTACAGGCCTTTACCCAACCATAGCCATTACCCTGTGCCTACTCGCCGCAATCGCATGGATTACCGTTATCATCGAGCGCAAAGCGCACGGCAAGTTAGAGCATGGCGGTCATTCTCCAAATAAAGATGAAGCATATTTCAAGCGGTTTTTCCGAGGACCATGGCCTTTGCTTTGGGGCGGCGTTGCACTGGCACTTGGCAATATTGCAGTCATGTCACTGACGGGACACACATGGTCAATTTCATTTGGTTACACTCTTTGGGGTGCAAAAGCACTTGGCGCATTTGGCATTGATTTGAGCCAAACCGAATTTTGGACATGGGGTTATCCATCACGTGCATTAAAGGGAAGCTTGTTTGCTGAAGACACATCTGCAATGAATTTTGGCATTCTGTTTGGCGCAGCGTTAGCCGCAGGACTTGCAGGCAAATTTAGCACCTTTACCAAAGTACCCATCCGCTCAATTTTGGCATCCATCATCGGCGGCTTACTCATGGGTTATGGTGCGCGTCTGGCTTCGGGCTGTAATGTCGGCGCATTATTTTCTGGCATTGCATCGGGAAGCTTTCACGGTTGGGCATGGTTGGTTTCAGGATTCATTGGCAGTTATTTTGGTATTTTGACCCGTCCATTGTTTCGGTTATAGATTTACATCACTTAAGCAACATGCCACATTACAACTTAATATAAATATTTCTCATGATACATCACACTCAATAAACACAAGATTTATGCTTTTATGGAACTTCGTCAGTTAAGAACCCTCATTGCTATTGCAGATTTTGGCACATTTGCCGCTGCTGCCGATGCCATTGGTTTAACTCAATCAGCAGTAAGCTTACAAATAAAAGGTCTTGAAGAAGAATTGGGAACAGCGCTGTTTAATCGGCGTCACCGCCCGCCAGTTCTCAATGAAAAAGGCCACACATTAGTCGAACAAGCCCGCAAAGTATTAGAATTGTGCGATACTATCACCCGACAAGGTGGAAAAACCTCTTTAGAAGGTACTTTAAATTTTGGCGCCGTACCCACTTGTATTGCTTCCATATTACCGCCTGCTTTAGTGATGATGCGTGAGCGTCATCCAAAACTCCACATTAAAGTCACCAATGGTTTATCAGCAGAATTGGCAGCAGCCACCCGCTCAGGCGAAATTGATGCAGCCATTGTGGCAGAACCTGCACAACTTGCCGATGGATTAGTGGCAAACCGCATTACCCGCGAACCTTTGCTGGTTATTGCCCCACCGCAAAGCAAAGGTGAAACCGACAAAGAACTTCTTGAAGGCGGTTCTTTCATCCAGTTTTCACGGCGTGCTTGGACGGGTCAACAAATTGATCGGTTCTTAACAGACCGAGGTATTCATGTGAATCGCGGTATGGAGATTGACAGTCTTGATGCCATCGCGCGCATGGTTTCTTTTGGTCTTGGCGTTTCAGTGGTGCCTTTACCGCGCACGGGGTCTAAAATTCTCGACGGTTTAAAGTGGTTGCCTTTTGGCGACCCACCCTTACACCGCACGTTAGTGATGATTGAACGCCAAGCCAGCCCCCACACTCAACTTATTCAAGCATTAACCGATGTTTTGCAGCAGGTCAGCGCAACCCCATCATAGAGAAAACCTCGCAACACAAGTTGCGAGGTTTCTAAGTTTACCAAGTGAGGGGTATTTGAGGGGAACTCGGCAAAACTTATAGATAAGTTACTTTATATATATAACCAGAGCGGGCTTTCACACGAAGGCGGAACCACTGGCCACCGCGTTTAGCATGAAATGTAAAACGAGAACCACGACAATCAATAGCACGAATTCTGTAATAACCGCGGTTGCGAATTTTGCGTCGCGCTTTTGTACAACGTGAAACACGAGGCGCATAGTAAGGACGTGGAGCATAATATGGGCGCGGTGCATAATAAGGACGCGGCGCATAATAGCCAGGGCCATAATAACCAGGGCCACCAAGGTGCACACCAATGTTCACACGAGCTTCTGCTTGCTCAACGGGTTGAAATGCGACGAAGCTTACGACTAAGGCTGTTGCTGCGATAATTGTTTTCTTTAACATTGGTGTATCCTCCAAAAGGGTTAAAAACTTGGCCATCCCGAATGACCGTTATAAACGATGGATACACCTTGCCCTAAAACGACTGAACGGAACCTGACGGCTCCGTTCATCTTCCGTTCATGTAACGGATAACTACTGTAAACATTTGATATTAAACAAAATAAAATATCAAATAAGTTTGATTATGCGTGAATTGCCCGCTTTGCAACTGCCATTGCAGCCTCTTTAACAGCCTCTGACATGGTTGGATGCGCATGGCACGTGCGCGCCAAGTCTTCAGCAGAACCGCTAAACTCCATCAACACAGCCGCCTCATGGATCATCTCACCAGCGCTTGCACCCAAAATGTGGACACCCAGCACTTTATCGGTTTTGGCATCGGCAATAACTTTAACAAAACCATCAGGGGTTTGGTTGGCTTTGGCGCGGCCATTACCCATAAAGGCAAACTTGCCCACCACATAATCAATACCATCAGCTTTCAAGCTTTCTTCAACTTGGCCAACGCTAGCGACTTCTGGCATGGTGTAAACCACACCCGGTATCACATCATAGTTCACATGGCCTGATTGTCCTGCCAAAATTTCAGCGACGGCAATGCCTTCATCCTCAGCTTTATGCGCCAACATCGGCCCACGCACACAATCACCAATGGCGTAAATACCATCGACATTTGTTTTAAAATGATCGTCAATCTCAACTTGGCCACGCTCTGCCATTTTAACACCAACACCCT
>JAMOMM010000077.1 GCA_027067085.1 Hyphomicrobiales bacterium | reverse complement strand
CGAGGGGCTGTCCGAGGGTGCCGACGGGCACACTAGGGTGATAATGAGGTGTTCAGGGTTGCGATGGGTCCGCAATGATGAAGGTGAGGTGTTAGCTGGTCGTAATGGCAACGCCTGATTGGCCTTTGCCACCCGTAACAAATTCAGCCCGTTTATATCCTTGTAGGTAGAGCAGAGCTGTGAGGTCGCCGTGATCGATGCGATAACGCGCACCATCACGCACCAGCGGTTTGCCGTGGAGGGCAACGCCCATTGATGAGCGCTGGAGCATGGGTAGGTCATTGGCGCCATCTCCAACGGCTAACGTTTCGCCAAAGCTAAAACCGTTCATCATCGTCAAGGTTGCAAGTGAGCGTTTCTTTTGGTCTTTGTCCATAATTGGTTCAACGGCTGTGCCCATCAGTATGCCGTTTTCAATTTCAAGCACATTGGCTTGGTGATCGTCGAACCCAAGCATTTTGGCAACATAACCCGTGAAGTGGGTAAAGCCACCAGAGAGCACCGCAGTAAAGGCCTCATTGGCCTTCATGGTTTGAACCAACACGCGACCACCGGGTGTGAACGTAATGCGGTCTGCAATGACATCGCCGATGATTTTTTCGGGCAGTCCTTTTAGGAGTGCTAAACGGTCACGCAGGGCATCTTGAAAGTCAATTTCGCCAGCCATGGCGCGGGCAGTTACTTGTTTAACCTGATCGCCAACACCTGCCATATCGGCCAATTCATCAATGCATTCTTGCTCAATAATGGTTGAATCCATATCAGCAACCAGAAGTTTCTTTTTGCGATGCTCTATCGGAACAAAGGCGATGTCGATCGGCAAACCATCAAGCGCTTTGCGGACCGCGTCTTCGGTTTGTCGGGCATCAAAATCATCAGGTGCGGTAAAAGGAACTTCGCATGCTTCATCTGGAGAAAGCCAAGTCAATTCGCCCGTAATGCCTGCTGTCTGCATGGCAGTGGCCATGTGATCGGCGTTGAGTTTTGTTGTTTGGGGGCTTGTAATCGCGACGAGAACAGTGTCCATGTGTTTTGGTATCCAGCTTGAAATTGATCAGGAATCTTAAATGAGAGTTGTTCTTATTGCAGGCCCAACGGCTAGCGGCAAGTCCAGTGCGGCAATTGGCATCGCGCAAAAGCTTAATGGCGTGATTATAAATGCGGATTCAATGCAGGTTTATGACAATTTGCGGGTGCTGTCTTCGCGGCCGAGTGTTGAAGATGAGGCGCTGGTTGAACATGCGATGTATGGATATTTGGCTGGCAGTGAGCTTTGTACCGTTGCGCGCTGGCTTGATGATGTTGGAACCTGCATGCACGATGTGTGGTCTCGCAACAAAGTGCCAGTGATTGTTGGTGGCACTGGACTGTATTTTAAAGCACTGGAGTTTGGCCTTTCCAAGGTGCCTGAAATTCCACAAGACCTTCGCAATGAACTTCGCGCGCGACTGGATGTTGAAGGTTCTGAAAAATTACACAAAGAATTATGTTCATTGAGCCGTACAGAAGCTGAGCGATTAAATGCGGGCGATGGCCAACGGGTTTTGCGTGCGCTTGAAGTGATTAAGGCAACGGGAAAACCTTTGGGTGAATTTCATCGCCTTGCCGCCAAACACAGTGCTCTGGCCAATGTTGAACAAGTTGATAAAATAGCTTTATCGCCTGAGCGAAGTGTTTTGTACGATCGGATCAATTCACGGTTTGAAGACATGGTCGTGGGCGGTGGCTTGGATGAAGTTAAAGCGCTTAAAGCATTAAACTTAGCGCCTGACCTTCCTGTGATGAAGGCCATTGGTGTGCGCTCGTTGGGGCAGTATTTGGATGGGGAGTGTTTACTTGAAGATGCTATTGCGATCTCTAAACAAGAGACGAGAAACTATGCCAAGCGTCAAATGACTTGGCAACGCAATCAGATGAACGAATGGCCGTTGGTTGAAAGTGTTGATGATATTTCAATAGTTTAAGTGTTGTTGTTTTTTGTGGACGAGAATTAAAATAACAATTCCTTTTGAGATTTATAGTTCCTGTGATATATAGTTCTCATCACTGTGGGGGTGAGGGGGAAATATTGGGAAAGATAATCGTTCCGGTCGTTTTGTGCGGCGGATCTGGTGTACGTTTATGGCCGTTGAGCCGTAAGCAATCACCAAAGCAGTTTTTGCAATTGTTGAGTGGGAAAAGCCTATTTGACCAAACTGTTGGGCGTTGCAAAACGGTGTGTCCAGCGGTGACACCACTATTTATTACAACGCAAGAGTATAAATTTTTAGTCAAGGATGCTTTGGGTGCATTGGGGGTTCAAGGGGACATTCTTGTTGAGCCAACTGGCCGCAATACCGCTGCTGCTTTATGTGTAGCGGCCTTATGGATTCAACAAAACTACGATGATGCTTTGATGCTGGTTCTGCCAAGTGACCAGATCATAGCAGATGAAGAGGCCTTCGGGGAATGCATTCAGCGATGTGTAACTACGGCACTTGAAGGTGGTTGGGTTCTTGTTGGGGCAAAAGCTAAAACACCGACTGAGAAATATGGATACATTCTTCCGCAAAGCGCGGGTAATGCAAATTGTAGCTTGTTTGAAGTGGGTGGCTTTATTGAAAAACCTGACATTGAATTGGCTCGAGAGCTGGTAGCGGATGGTTGGGTTTGGCATGCGGGTATATCGCTGGTAAGCCCTAAGAAGTTATTAGATGAGATTGACCGTTCTGTGCCCTTGGTGAAGTCTGCTTGTGATCTAGCAATTAAGGGCATTGAGAATGCTGGTGGGTTTATTTTTTTACCCAACGCTGCTTATGCCTGTGTACCGTCGTTGCAAATTGATAAGCGTGTGCTTGAACAAGCCTCAGATATTTTTGTTGTGCTTTTTGACAGTGCCTGGCGAGATGTTGGGTCGTTTGATGAAATGGAACAACTTGCAGAAGATATGGGCGACGGTAACCGTGCCTGTGGGGATGTGGTGCTTGAAAGTGCCAAGCGGACTTATGTGCGTAGCCCGCATCGGTTAACCGTTGCTGTGGGTGTTGAAGACCTTAATATTATTGATACCAAAGATGCATTGCTGATTACTAAAAAAGGTTGTGACCGTGAATTGAACGCTGTGCTTGAAACTTTACAAGCGATGGACCGACCAGAGATGAAGTTTCATCAAAGGGTGGCACGGCCTTGGGGGCATTATGATGTTATCACGGAAACGCCATTTTATAAGGTGAAGTGCATACTAGTCAGGCCAGGTTGCGCCATTTCCAAACAATTTCACAATCATCGCGCCGAGCACTGGGTGGTGGTAAAAGGGACGGCAACGATAACGCGCGATGAAGAGGAATTTGAGCTAGGTGTTGATGAAAGTACCTTCATTCCTCAAGGCACTGTGCATCGGTTGGAAAACCGCTCAACAAAACCGTTAGAGCTTGTAGAAGTGCAAACTGGAAGCAAGCTTTGCGAAGATGATATTGTCCGGTTGGATGATGATTATGGGCGGGTTTAGGGGATTGCGGTTCTGTCATTGATTTAAAAACCTGAGTAACGAAATAAGGCATACAAACAATTTGTTTTCGCCAGTTTTAAACCTGTAAAAGCACCTAATTTTGCCATGTATGTTAGCCAGTCTCAAAGTGACGACGGCGCAGCGGTTTTTTTAAAATCCGCAAGAGACGGGTGCATAGTGACGAGTGTTCTAGAGATCAACGCGGAAATGGCGCGGATAAGTCAACCTATTGATATGGCAAATGATGAGTTTGCTAAATTATTTGAGGGCCGCGATAAAGTAAAATCAAAGCCTGAAACGGTATTGCTTGGGGCAGAAACAGTCC
>JAMOMM010000076.1 GCA_027067085.1 Hyphomicrobiales bacterium | reverse complement strand
CCACGTTTAAACGCACCTGATGATGGCTATTGATTTGAACGTTAGTGTCGATTATTACCAAAATTTAGAAGTGATAATTGACGCCAAGCCTAATCATATTGATATGATCTTTAAAGTAAAAATCTTCATTGTTGGCACTAAGACCTGAGTACTTACCAAAGTCCATATACAAGTACTCAACCTTAGCGCTGATATTTTTGTTGATTGCATATTCAGCACCAGCACCAATGACAAAACCAGTTCTAAAGCTCTTGTCATAAGCGGTTTCTGGCGCAGTATTGCCAATAGACCGACTGTCCGTGTGCATAAATGCCAACCCAGCGGTGCCAAACAACAGCCAATCGTCATTCCAAAGATAGCCTAACCGTGCACGCGCACTTCCCCACAACGGACCAAAACGGGCTTTCCAGCTATGTCCGTCATAAATGGTGTGGGGGCCAGTTGACAAATCCATCACCCCAAAGTCAGCTTCAACACCAACGACAATGCGATCATAAAGTCTATAATTATAACCTGCGGTAACCGACCCGCTTAGTCCGCTTGGCTCAATCGTTGCTAATCCATGATTAGCATTCCGATCATATGACTGTGTACTCGAACCAAAGCCATACCCCAAAGATCCGCCCGCATATAACCCCTGCCAAGCTTTCTTGTATGGAGAGCTCGCAGTTGGCCGTGCAACAATTAGATCTTGTTTTCCATTATTAACACTCAATTCTTGTGTCTCAACGGCGCAAGGTGCCGCTTGTAAGCCCGCAACAATACACGCCAAAATGCTCATCGACATACTATACCCTCTTCAAACTGCCGTCCGATGAGCCGCCCTGACAAGGTGATACAAGGCCATTGTGATTGAGATAAGACAAAATTGGGTCAACACTGTGCTAAAGTTTAGACAAATTCAGACTGGGGTTGCAGCACAAAAAACCGCCAGCATTTCTGCTAGCGGTTTAAAATTTCGCGGTTCGTTATTTAGATTTAAAAAGGTTTACTTAACTTTGCGAACCTTAATCATATCCATCATATACTTTTCGTAAAATGGCTCGCTTTGGCCAATTCTGATTTTACGCATAAAGTATTTTTCAAACGCAATCTTAGCATAGTGAACCCATTTGCCTTGCGAAGCCCAGTTAAGGTTGCGCGGCGGATTTTGAGGTTTGGCAATAAAGGCAATACCTTTGTTACCAAGGTCAGCCAGACAAAACGCATTCCAAGTTGGTTTATGAGAAGGCTCTTTACCATCAAGAATTTCTTTAATGTTGTGCGCTGTCGCTGTAACCATACTCTCAATCATATACCCTGTTTTGGGTACACCCACTGGAACAGCGGTCGCTTCAAGTGGCGCAATAGCAATACAAACACCAACCGCAAAAATATTCTTATATTTCGGGTTTTGCTGATGCTCATCAACAATAATAAAACCACGAGGGTTATCAAGGCCCTCAATACCAGTCACCGCGGAAATGCCGCGGAACGCTGGAAGCATCATTGAATATTTGAAAGGAATTTCATGCTTTTTCACTTCTGAACCGTCATTATTAAGTTCAGTAACATGCATGTTGCCTTCCTCAACCTTATCAACCTTAGCATTGGTGATCCATTTAATGTGGCGATCACGCATTTCAGATTCGAGCATACCTTTTGTATCACCCACACCACCAAGGCCCAAATGCCCCACATAAGGTTCTGCCGTAATAAAGGTCATCGGAACTTGGTCACGAATGCCGCGCTTACGCAAATCCGTATCCATAATCATCGCATACTCATACGCAGGTCCATAACAAGAAGCACCTTGCACCGCACCCACCGTAATTGGACCAGGGTTCTTACAAAACTCTTCCCACTCAGCATTTGCAGATACAGCGTGGTCAACATGACAAACAGATTGCGTATGACCTTTAGGGCCAAGACCTTCAATCTCATCAAATGCTAGTTCTGGACCTGTTGCAATGACAAGGTAATCGTATGAAACACTCTCGCCTGACTCAAGTTCCAAACGGTTTTCATCGGCATGCAGTTTTTTTGCAGAACCCAAAATAAATTCAATACCGTTCTTTTTAAAGACAGGCGCAAGATCGATGGTTACATCCTTTTTTGAACGCCAACCAACACCAACCCAAGGATTAGACGGCGTAAACTGAAAAAACGGGTTGTCATTAACAACCGTGATTTTATGCTCCGATCCCGCTAAGCTTTGCATTTCATAGGCCATTGGAATCCCACCAACGCCCGCACCTAATACGACAATATCAGCCATTACAGCCTCCCTCTAAAATTATGATTATTACAGTCAGAACAAAATCATAACATATCGATAATGCTAAAATTATCGATATCAAATTATTTCGCTCAAACATATTAGCAATATTAAATATGAAAAAGCTAGAGGTTTTGATACCACATAATCAAGACAGCAATTTATTTGCAAATTTAAGCGCACAAAAAAAGCAAGCTTAAATCAACACAACATCAACAAATCAAAGAAAATCAAGCCAGAAAACTCAATCGTCTCTATGGACTTTTTCGCGGCGTTCGTGTGCTTCTTGCGCTTCAATTGATAATGTTGCAATGGGGCGCGCATCAAGACGGCGCAACCCGATTGGTTCGCCAGTCTCGTCACAATACCCATATGTGCCCTCTTTTAAACGTAACAGCGCTGAATCAATTTTTGAAATCAATTTACGCTGGCGATCACGTGAGCGCAGCTCAAGCGAGCGATCCGTTTCAGAAGAAGCTCTATCAGCAGCATCTGCTTGCTGTTTATTTTCTTCTTTAAGGTTAGAAATCGTATTCAGACTCTCTTGGATAATTTCATCTTTCCAAGCTGTCAGTTTCAGCCGAAAATATTCCTGCTGATCTTTATTCATGAAAGGTTCGTTCTCATCGAGAACATATTTCGAGTCATTAGAAGCAAGCATGCCGTTCCCCGTAATATTCAAGTATTATTTCTATCTGCTGCCGCGTTATATCGAGACTGCGACATAAGGACAATCAAAATTTATAACTTCTCACACTTTTGATTGATTTTAGCAATTTTATACATCTTCAGAATATTAAAAATCAAGTGACATCCCTGCCATGCTTGTTTACACAGAATACCAATTTCCCATATTATTCATCACACAAATTTAAAAAACTGTATGGAATTCGACAATGCGCTTTGAAGGTTCTCAAAACTACATCACTACAAAAGATTTGGCTGTTGCTGTCAATGCTGCCATTATTCTTGAACGACCTTTGTTGATTAAGGGCGAACCTGGCACAGGCAAAACAGTTCTTGCCCACGAAATCGCCAAAGCAACAAACTCTACCCTTATCGAATGGCACATCAAGTCCACCACAAAAGCCCAACAAGGCTTATATGAATATGACGCCGTTTCAAGATTACGCGACAGTCAACTTGGTGATGAAAAAGTACATGATATTTCCAACTACATCAAAAAGGGAAAAATGTGGGAAGCCTTCACCCATGAAAGCCGCCCTATCCTTTTGATTGACGAAATTGACAAAGCCGACATTGAATTTCCAAACGACCTTTTGCAAGAAATCGATAAGATGGAGTTCTTCGTCTATGAAACGGGTGAAGTCATTAAAGCCAAACAACGCCCGATTGTCATCATTACCTCAAACAACGAAAAAGAATTACCTGACGCATTTCTGCGCCGTTGTTTTTTTCACTACATTAAATTTCCAGAACCAGACACAATGCGCGAAATTGTTGATGTGCACTTTCCTGACCTAAAAAAACGTCTTGTCAGTGAAGCATTGAATGTATTTTACAACATTCGTGAAATTCCAGGTTTAAAGAAAAAGCCA
>JAMOMM010000075.1 GCA_027067085.1 Hyphomicrobiales bacterium | reverse complement strand
CAGCTTTTTTCCGGGCTTTGCCGGTGCTGCCATTGCTGTTTCGCTGATTGTTGGTTGGGCGGTTGATAAATGGAGCGCGCGGCAATTGTTGCCATATTATCTTTTGCCTGTTGCGGGCGCGATGTTCGTGTTTGCTTTTGGCGGCAGCCAGTGGAACGGATTGTTGGGGATGGTATTGATCGGTTCAACTGTTGGTGCAGCGCAGACCATTTCGAGTGCGATTTGGGCTGAGCTTTATGGCACGGCTCATTTAGGGGCTATAAAAGCGTTAACATCTGCTGCGATGGTTTTTAGCACCGCGGTTGGACCGGGATTAACGGGTTATTTAATGGACAATGGGATTGCTTTTGAAAGTATCTTATTGGCGCTGGCTGCGTATGCCTTGGTTTCTTGCTTAGTGTTTGGCGTTTTACAGCCAAAATTGATGCGGCAAAGAAAGCCTCTTGACGTGTGATATTTGCGTGCTAATAATTTACTTATGAAAACTTTAGACAAAAACATTCTTGTCGTCGTTATGATGCGCATCTCCGGGATTACCAGATAGGTAATTCGGTTTACGGTGATGCGCGGCAAGGTCTCTTTTTAAGAGGCCTTTTTTTATTGGTAAAATGGTTTAAAGCTTTAAGTGCAAATGCCGAGAGGCAAAGTTGAGAAGAAAGACAAATAAATGAGCAGCCCACAGACAGAGCAGTTAAATGGTGCCGAAATTATCTTAAAGGCATTGGCCGAGCAAGGTGTGGAACACGTTTTTGGCTATCCAGGAGGCGCTGTGCTGCCTATTTATGATGAACTGTTTCAGCAGGAAAAAGTAAAACACATTTTGGTGCGTCATGAACAGGGCGCAACTCATGCAGCTGAAGGCTATGCGCGCTCAACGGGCAAGTGCGGGGTGGTTCTTGTGACTTCTGGTCCCGGTGCCACTAATGCGGTGACGGGTTTAACCGATGCGCTGTTAGATTCAATTCCGATGGTTTGCATCACGGGCCAAGTGCCAACGCCATTGATCGGCTCAGATGCCTTTCAAGAATGTGACACGGTTGGCATTACGCGCCCGTGCACCAAGCATAATTATTTGGTTCAACATGTTGATGATTTGGCGCGGATTATCCACGAAGCATTTTATGTGGCAACAAGTGGTCGGCCTGGCCCCGTTGTGATTGATATTCCAAAGGATGTTCAATTTGCCATGGGTGATTATTTGGGTAAAGAGAACATTTCTCACAAGACTTATGTGCCACAAATGGATGGTGATGAATTGGCGATTGAGGCGGCGCTTGAATTGATGTTCAATGCCAAAAACCCTGTGATTTATTCTGGTGGTGGCGTTATCAATTCTGGTCCCGAGGCGTCTAAAGCATTGCGCGAGTTGGTTGAATTAACCGATTTTCCGATTACGTCGACCTTGATGGGCTTGGGTGCATATCCTGCATCGGGTAAAAACTGGTTGGGTATGTTGGGCATGCACGGCACCTATGAAGCCAACATGGTGATGCATGATTGTGATGTGATGGTGTGTATCGGCGCGCGTTTTGATGATCGGATTACGGGTCGCCTTGATGCGTTCTCGCCAAACTCTCTTAAAATTCATGTGGATATTGATCGCACGTCTATAAATAAAATTGTTAAAGTTGAGGTGCCGATTGTTGGTGATTGTGGCCGTATTATCAACGCGATGATTGATGGCTGGAAGAAGGCTAAGCCGAAAGTTGATAAAGTGGCGCTGGGCAAATGGCATAGCCAAATTGATGAGTGGAAGGCCCGCGATTGTTTGGCTTATAAAGACAACGCTGATGTAATCATGCCACAAATGGCTATTGAAATGTTGCAGGCAAAAACCGCTGACAAAGATGTGTATTACACGACCGAAGTTGGTCAGCATCAAATGTGGGCAGCGCAATATTTAAAATTTGAAGAACCAAATCGGTGGATGACATCGGGCGGGCTAGGCACCATGGGCTATGGTTTGCCCGCTGCAGTTGGCGTGCAAGTTGCGCACCCAAAATCATTGGTGATTGATATTTCAGGTGATGCGTCATTTATGATGAACATGCAGGAAATGGCAACGGCGATGCAGCACGGCTTGCCAATTAAAGTGTTTATTTTGAACAATCAGTATATGGGCATGGTGCGCCAGTGGCAGCAATTGTTGCATGGCAATCGGTTGTCTGAAACCTATACAGAAGCGTTGCCTGACTTTGTTGATTTGGCCAAAGCATTTGGGGCAACGGGCATTCGGTGTTCTAAGCCGTCAGAGCTTGGTGATGCGATCGATCAAATGATTGATACGGATGGGCCTGTTATTTTTGATTGCCGCGTGGCAAACTTGGCCAACTGTTTCCCGATGATCCCATCTGGTGCGCCGCATAATGAAATGTTGCTTGATGATGAAGTGGACGATGAAAACATTGGCGATGCGATTGGTGTTGATGGCAAATCTTTAGTTTAGACATATCGCTTGAGAAAATTATTTAGAGAAAAACGAAAGTTTTTAAGATGAATGAAGACCTAAAAAAGAAACAACCAGCTTCGGCCTATTTTATCGAAGCCAGTTCGGAAAAAGTTGAGCAGCATACGCTCTCTGTTGTGGTCGATAATGAACCAGGTGTTTTGGCGCGCGTCATTGGGCTGTTTTCGGGGCGTGGGTATAACATTGAGCAGCTTACGGTTTCTGAAACCATGCACATGCGCCACATTTCGCGCATAACTATCGTGACTTCTGGAACACCTGCGGTGCTTGAACAAATACGCGCTCAGCTTGAACGCATTGTGCCTGTTCATTCGGTGCTTGATTTGACGGTTGAAGGCGATGCGATTGAGCGCGAACTAGCGCTGGTTAAAGTGGCTGGCAGTGGTGATAGCCGAATTGAAGCGTTGCGGTTGGCTGAGGCGTTTCGCGCCCATGTGGTTGATGCAAGTACAGCGTCTTTTGTGTTCGAAATTACGGGTAAATCTCGTAAGGTGGATCAGTTTATTGCTTTGATGAAACCTTTGGGTTTAATTGAAGTTGTTCGTACAGGTATTTCAGCAATTTCGCGCGGTCCTGATGCGATGAAGGTGTGAGGCTAAGAATATGGTTTGCAAACTTTCTGTTAATCTAAATGCGGTTGCTATGCTGAGAAATCGGCGTGATTTGCCGTGGCCATCGGTGGTCGAGCTTGGCCGCATGGCGCTGGAAGCGGGGGCTTATGGCCTAACGGTTCATCCGCGCCCTGATGAACGCCACATTCGCAAAACCGATGTGTATGAAATTCGCGAAATGATGCGCCGTGGGTTTATGGATAAAGAGTATAACATTGAAGGGTATCCCAACGAGCGATTTATGGAAATCGTTTTGGACATTGTGCCAACGCAAGTGACATTGGTGCCTGATGATCCATCACAAGCAACGTCTGACCATGGTTGGGATTTTGCCGCCAATATGGATTTACTCAAGGCAACGTCTGCAGCGCTTAAAGCAAAAGGCATTCGAGTTGCGATGTTTGCAGATGCCGATGCCTCTACCATTGCGTTGGCCAAAGAGGCGGGCGCTGATCGGGTGGAACTTTATACGGGACCATACGGTGCGACTTATGATGATGCTGAAAAGCAAGCGGTTGAAATGGAAAAATTGGTGAGCGCTGGCATGGTGGCAACGCAAGCAGGTTTGGGTCTTAATGCGGGCCATGACCTGACGCTGGATAACCTGATGCAGCTGACTTTTGGCTTACCATTTTTGGACGAAGTCTCCATTGGCCACTGCATCACAGCTGATGCTTTACGCTTTGGCATGGCAGGCGCGGTGGAACATTATAGAGCGGCGTGCGGGGATCCTGTTAGATAGGGCTTATTCAGCCGGGCTCTATCTAACGTTCTTC
>JAMOMM010000074.1 GCA_027067085.1 Hyphomicrobiales bacterium | reverse complement strand
TTTGATGATGCATTATTTGATTTAAAAGAAGCTTTGACCAACAAAGGTCTGGTTGTTGACCATGAAGCACGCGTTGCAAACATGCTCAACCGTACGGCAAAAGATGTTGGCGCGACAACAACGGTCTATAAACATGGCATGGTTGTAGAGTTTTGCTCGGCGAGCCTTTCACGCCGCGCAATGGAAGCTGATCCGCTTAATATGGCGTTTTGTCCCTATACAATGTTTGTTTATGAAACAGTGGCAAAGCCTGGAACAATTACCATTGGTTATAAAGTTCTTGATGGGGCCTCCAGCCCAAAGTCTAAAACGGCGCTAGATAACGTCAACAAAATCATGGATAGCATGGTGCGCGAGGCCGCAGGGCTTGAGTAAAGCACCGCTTATTATACGGGTTGGTACTTACCGATTGCATGGCGCAGTGCACCGTAAGGTACAAGCATCGCCAGCGCCACAAGCGACTTAACAGCAAAATCACCAACTGCCAATGAAACCCAACGTGGCACCTCTGTTGCAAACAAACCGAGCAGCGGGGCGCTTTCGATCAAAAAAGGCTCGTTCGGGCCAAGCGCCACAAACATTGCTGCAAAAGCAAGTGAGAAGAACAAAACGGTATCAAGCGAAGACCCAATGAATGACGACATCAATGGAGCACGCCACCACTTGCCTCCACGCAAACGGTTAAAGACAAACACGTCCAGCATTTGAGCGACTAAAAAAGCTGTGCCAGATGCAATAGCAATACGAACTGGTGCCAAGAACGCTGACAAAACAACAGCAACAACAAACCCGACAATCACAACGTTTCTGGCTTTTGATGGGCCAAATGTGCGGTTGGTTAGGTCTGTAATCAAAAATGCGGCGGGATACGTAAAGGCACCCCAAGTTAGAATATCGGCAAGGTTATAATTGCCGATCATAACTTGAACAGGGAACTGCACCAGATAATTTGATGCAACAACGATGATAATCATTGCAGCGACAAAAGCGGCGAGTATGAAATTTTTCATTTTCAGTTCCCTATCCAGATTCGGTTTATTGGGTTTTAGCCAACGATTTCATCAGCACTGAAACACTGAGCGATTTCGATTGCTGCATTTTCTTCACTGTCTGAACCGTGAACTGAGTTTGCTTCAATACTTTCAGCAAATTCAGCACGAACTGTGCCAGCTTCTGCATCGGCCGGATTTGTTGCGCCCATGATTTCACGGTTTTTTGCAACAGCATCTTCACCTTCAAGAACTTGATGAACGATTGGGCCAGAGATCATGAATGCGACAAGGTCATTGAAGAAAGGGCGTTCTTTATGAACACCATAAAAATCTTCTGCTTGAGCTTTTGTCCACTGAACGCGTTTTGAAGCAACAACCCGCAGACCAGCGTCTTCAAACATGGCAATGATTTTGCCTGTAATATTACGTTTAGTTGCGTCTGGTTTAATCATAGAGAAAGTGCGTTGAACCGCCATGGTTTTATTCCTTTAGTTTTAAGTATGAGGGATGATTGTTTGGGCGGGTTATACCCTTGAGCGGGCAAAACCACAAGCCAAGAAAAAATGTGCAAAACGCCACACTATCGCGTGCGATTATAAACAGATGCTTTTGCACATTAAAAAACGCCTGATGCATGGCACCAAGCGTCTCAAAAATTGTTAACTTTAACAGCGCTAAAGGTTCAACGTAAAAGCGGCGTTACACGGCGAACTGTCACGCGGCGATTTTCTGCTTCAGCTTGTTGCGTTGGGATTTTCAAATACCGCTCACCAAGTCCAACCGTAATAAGGCTTTGTCGCGGAATAAGAAAATACTTCGTCAAAGCATCTTTGACCGCTGTGGCGCGTTGACGAGAAAGACCTAAATTATAACGATCTGAACCGACCGCATCAGTATGGCCTTCAATCTGAAAAACTTCATACGGGCGTGCGGCCAGAATACGTTCAATGGTAATTGCCATGCGCTCTAGCTCATCTACTTCTTCTTCACGAACCCAATACTCATTAAAACCAAACCTGATGGTATCAATATCGATACCGCCAAACCGTCTGGTGAGTTCGGGCCGACGCGCAAGCTCGTCACGGCTATATTTTTGCGCGTATGAACGCCCATCACCTGCTAAAAATTGGCGACGGATCATGCGGTCGTTGGCTTCTGCACCACTAATATCTCTGCTCTGGGGCAATCTCATGTCTGGAGCAACTTTAAACCGCAGACGGCCTTGGCGACGCAAGTCTGCCAGCTTTTCGCGGCGGCGTTCTCGTGCTGCAAACAACCGTGAGCGCTTTTCTGCCCGATCAGCTGTAATCAAGCGTTTTATTTGAGCAATCTGCGCGGGTGGTAGTGGTGCGTAAAGCAACACTTTGCGCGCATCCTTAATTCTACGACGCAGTTGTGGATTGTTTAGTTGGCGCGATGAGCGGTAGTCATTAAGCAAGCGCTGAGCGATGACAGCCAATTTGTTATTGCCTTGCTGTGGTTGGCCATAACCACCGTTGTTGGGGTTGCCATTATTGGGGTTATATTGTGCCGCGACACGACGGCGCAATTCTCGACGATCTCTCGAAAGTTTCTTTGACAACCGCGAGCGCGTGTTGGGGCCCACATCACGGCGGCGCATTAAACGGCGCAATTCTGCTACACGAGCGCGCAACTGGCCATCAGACAAGTTACGGGCTGGACGGCGGTCATTAAGAACGGCATCAATTTTACCTTGATTGCCATAGCCGCCTGCTCCACCGCCATTGTTAGAGGAATTACCATTACGGCGATTATATTCAGCCTGATCTCGGCGGCGCATTGAGCGGGCCTCAGATTTTAAGCGTTTTGAAACACCATAGGCATCTATCAACCGCTCTAAACGAGCCATGCGTGTCAATAATTGCGTGTCACTCAATCGACGTGCAGGGCGCTGATCGTTCAACACTGCAGTTAAATTGCCCGATTGACCATAACCACCAGAGCCTCCATTACCCGTACCGTTGCGGCGGCGGCGCTCTCTTTGGTCGCGATCTCGCATTATACGGGCTTGTTGTTTCCAACGCGGCGAAACATTTCCCGCATCAATAATTCGTTCGAGTTTGGATAAACGGCGCAATAATTGGGTATCAGACAATGAGCGAGAAGAGCGCTGATCATTCAGCACTTTAGCAAAATTACCTGGATAATTTCCTGTGCTGCTGCCACTACTACCGCCTCTGCGGCGGCGATCAAGTTCAGCTCGATCACGTGCGCGCATTAAACGTGCGTTGCGTTTAAACCTCTTTTTCACTCCACGTGCATCAATCACACGCTCTAAACGAGCCAAGCGTCGTAGTAATTGCGTATCATTTAGAGACCGCGCAGCGCGCTGGTCGTTGAGTACAGACAAAATACTTGCGCCATTTGGATTCGTGTTGCCACCATTGTTGTTGCCGCTGTTGTTACCATTGTTAGCTCCAGCGTTATTGCGGCTACGCAATTCGGCTCTTGCCGCTTGGCGTAGTCGACGCGCTTTCACAATGTGGCGTTGTTTTGAATTTGGATGGTTAAGAATAGCTTGCAGCTTGATTATTTTGCGCTTCAGCTGGTTTTTGGTCAGCGAATTTAGCGGACGACGATCCCTTAGCACGTCTAAAGAAGGGCCATTAGAGCCATTATTTGGGTTTGCATTGGCATTTTTGCGGCGTTGCAGTTCAGCCAAATCAGACGCTCGATAGGCACGGGCTTTGCGTTTCCATTTCTTTTTTACACCGCGTGCATCGATGACACGCTCAAGACGGCGAAGGCGGTTCTTTAGTTGTTTATCGCTCAAACGAGACGGTTGGCGGTAATTATTGAGAACAGCTAGAATACCGCCAGAGGTTCCTGCGTTGCCAGAACTGCTGCGAC
>JAMOMM010000073.1 GCA_027067085.1 Hyphomicrobiales bacterium | reverse complement strand
TTTCGTTGCTAGCGCATTGCTTCTTTCGATAGGTGTATTTTCTCTTGAAGCAGGGTTTGAGCAACCACTTTTAAACAGGGCCTTGATTTCAATGGGCATGGCAGTGGTGGGCGGCGGGCTGATTTGGGGCATGATGTTTTATATGGGACGCTACATTTACTTGTTGCAAATCATCGATGATGAGGTTCATTTAAAAACCGCGCGCGGTCAAACCTTTGTTTTCAAAGCGGATCAGGTCGATTCATTATCGCACAAAAGCGGCAAACTATTTACTGGTCGCCAAGCCGTTGATACGCCTTATGCTTGGCTAAAAATTAAGGGCCAAAAAAGACAATTCCTTATTGATTGGCAAGCAGAATTTATTGACGAGATCGGTTTAAAAAAACTCGTCAGTTAATCGTTGCGCATTTGCTCTACTTATTTTTCTATGCTGCTTATTCAGCTGGCAAAGCAAACAAAACGATCAATGCCAATACAATCGCTAAAAATCCATACCACAATTGGTGTCGCCATTTTTGCTTGCCGTTAAATTTTTGCCCCGCAACCAAAAACGCAATCCCTGCTTGCATCATATAATAAAATGCAAACGCACGTGAGGCGATGGAGATGACCTGAAAAATATCAAACAGCCATATCAGTGCAATTGATGCTGCAATGAGGATGGGATAGCTGGTGCGGCTTGAAACTTTCATATTTGTTTCTTCAGACACCAGACCACCTGCCCCAACGGTGTCGGCAATGGCTGCTGATAATTGGCTCATGAAAGCTGCGAGAATAAGCAAAAACGGCAAGACCCACGCCACATGCCCCGTCAATGAAATGATGGCGGTTTCGTCTGGTTTGCCCTGTGGTAAATAAACCAAAATAGGCACAACCAAAGCAACAAAAACCACATAAATCATGGCGCTGGAAATTTGAGCCAAACGCATCGTATCATGGCGTGTTTGCGCATCGTACCCATCACCAATATAACGCGAGGTTTCAAAGCCCTGCACCACCAACAACATGCCAGCTAACATGCGAATTCGGGTCCACATATCCACATCATCTGCAATCAGGTTCGCCGTCCAAGTGCCTGTTGATGCATTGTGAATAAATAGCGCGACAATTAAAGCTGCGATAATAGAAAGCTTGATTGAAACAGAAATCGTTTCCACCGCTTCAAGGCCTTTTAACCCACGCCACCAACCAATCAGTGCAATTAGAGCCAAGATACTTGTCGCCAACCAATCTTCATAAATAGCCACCTTAAAAGGGGTCATAGACAGAACGAAAGACGATAAAAGCCTGATATAAAACGCCACCGAAATTACATAAGCAATGGTCAATGCCATATTGGAAAAACGCGCAATTGTTCTTACACCGCGCGGGGCGCTCGGTTTTTTTTCAAGCGTTTCAGCCTGTAAAATATTAAAACGGATAACGCCACCAATGGCATAAGCCAGCACCACAATTCCTGCCATAGCAAAAACTGCATAACTGCCTGCAACGCTGCCCAGCAATGGTGCAACAACAAGAAAACCAGAGCCGATGATGGAAGCTAGTGGTGTTACCGTGGCCCGCCAATAAGCATTTTCGCGAATTTTCGGCACCATGAATGCAGCAACGAAAATTATGGCAACTGCAATCGTGATATAATCTAAAGGCTTCATTGGCTTGCCAAACATAAATGGTTCAAAGACCAACTAAACGGGGTTTATGGATATTTTACAATACTGATTATCGTCTCTCTCAAGAAACATATTCTAAAAACGTAATTTTTCTATCTTTGTGCGCCTGACCTTGCTAAATATTTTCTTGAAATTAAACCTTGAGCCTTTCTAACGGGAGAAATTACATGGCTGAGATGATTAAGCCTCACGGGTCTGATGCCCTAAATCCACTATTTATTAGCGATGATGCAAAGCGCGCGGCAACACTTGAAGAAGCCAAGGGCTTGCCTTCAATTGTGATGAGTTCTGCAAGTGCAGCAAACGCTGTTATGCTTGGTGGTGGGTATTTTAACCCGCTAACGGGATATATGACGAAGGCAGATGCTTTGTCAGTTGCAGATAATATGCACACGGCAAATGGTTTGTTTTGGCCAACGCCCGTTTTGAACTTGGTTAAAGATGCTGGCGATATTAAAGCTGGCGATCGCATCGCCCTTAAAGACCCCAATGTAGATGGCAACCCCATTTTAGCGGTCATGAATGTTGAAGCTGTTGAAGAATTTTCTGCTGATGACATGGCAACCATGACACAACAAGTTTATGCAACCACCGATCCTGAGCATCCAGGTGTTGCGGCCTTTAATGGTCAAGGCAATGTATGTTTATCTGGCCCAATTGAAGTTTTGAACTACTCGTATTTTGAAACTGATTTTGGTGATACATTCCGCACCGCCGTTCAAATTCGTGATGAAATTGGCGAACGTAACTGGTCAAAAGTTGTGGCTTTCCAAACGCGTAACCCAATGCATCGCGCCCACGAAGAGCTGTGTCACATGGCAATGAAGCGTCTTGATGCTGATGGCCTTGTCATTCACATGCTGCTTGGCAAGCTTAAAAAAGGTGATATTCCAGCGGACGTTCGCGATGATGCCATCCGCACCATGGTTAAGCATTACTTCCCTGAAAATAGCGCCATGGTCACTGGCTATGGCTTTGATATGCTATATGCAGGCCCACGCGAAGCTGTACTTCACGCTGTGTTCCGTCAAAACATGGGTGCAACACATCTGATTGTTGGACGTGACCATGCTGGCGTTGGTGATTATTATGGCGACTTTGATGCTCAAACTATTTTCCATGACATTAAAGAAGGCGAGTTATTGATTGAGATTTTTGAAGCAGATCACACTGCTTATTCTAAAAAACTCAATAAAGTAGTGATGATGCGCGAAGCCCCTGACCATGCAAAAGAAGATTTTGTTTTGCTATCAGGTACAGCGGTTCGTGAAATGCTTGGCAAAGGCATGGCCCCACCAAAAGAATTTTCACGCCCAGAAGTGGCTAAAATTTTGATGGATTACTATCAAGGTTTAGACGCTTAAAAGTTCGCTTTTCTAAATCCACCTTAATCAAAAACGGCGCTGAAATCATTCAGCGCCGTTTTTTAATGGTTCATAAAATTACGCTGAAGGATGGAACGTTAAGGCTAAGCCGTTTAGGCAATGGCGTTTGCCTGTTGGCGCGGGGCCGTCATTAAAGATATGACCAAAATGACCACCGCAACGGCGGCAATGAACTTCGGTTCGAGATGAAAATAACGTATTGTCCTGTTTCGTACCAATAGCATTTTCAAGTGATTGATAAAAACTTGGCCAACCAGTGCCGCTCTTAAATTTAGTGGCCGAGTCATAAACAGGAAGGTCACAACCAGCGCAATGAAATAGGCCTTTGCGTTTCTCATCATTTAGCTTGCTAGAAAAGCTTCGCTCGGTTGCTTCATTACGCAAAACTTGGAATTGGCCGTTGGTAAGAATTTTTTTCCATTCTTGCGGTGTCTTCTCAATTTCAAATTTGCCGCTTGCTGCACTTACTGTTGTGGCCAAAACGTTTGGCAATGTTGCAAAACCTAAAACACCAATACCTGCAAATGCGCCGCCGACTTTAAAAAAGTTGCGCCTGCTCATCTTTGGCTGTGTCATTGTTTCGTACTCCTAAATTCAATTCTTTGGTAAAAACAGCTCAATTTAACGCAAACTGAGCTGTCTTGATTGGGATGAACTTACTTTGGCACTAAAACATTGTTTACAACATGAATAATGCCATTACTTTGGTTCACATCTGCGATAGTGATGCGTGATGCACCACCATTTTCATCAAAGAATTTCATTGACATTAGTCCCCGTCAAGCAGGTTGCCTAACCCACCCAAAACAGAACCTTC
>JAMOMM010000072.1 GCA_027067085.1 Hyphomicrobiales bacterium | reverse complement strand
AGTGCGCAAGCATTCGAAGGCGGCTGGTTCCATTCAGGCGACTTGGGCGTGATGCACCCTGACGGCTACATCCAACTCAAAGATCGCTCCAAAGACATCATCATCTCAGGCGGTGAAAACATCTCCTCCATCGAGGTTGAAGACACCCTCTACAAACACCCCAAAATCACCGCCGCCGCCGTGGTCGCAAAACCAGACGAAAAATGGGGCGAAACCCCATGCGCTTTTGTGGAGTTGAAACCGGGGGAAGAGTTAAGCGAAGCCGAAGTAATTTCCCACTGCCGCGAACATTTGGCAAATTTCAAGGCTCCTAAAATAGTGGTGTTTGGAGACTTGCCGAAAACATCAACGGGTAAAATTCAGAAGTTCAAGTTGAGAGATGTAGCGAAGGGGTTGTGAGACTCACATAGTTAGACTTTGGGGAATTTACACATGACGCAATATCTCAAAAAATACACACCATTAAAATATCTAAGAGGCATTATAGAAAGTGCATCACTTTTCCTTGCTGATGAAGAAAAGCGTTCGAAATGGCCAGATAAAAACGATATTGCTCTAATTGATAAATTCATTGATTTAAATAATATTGAAGATTTGGGCATCACCTGCATGACCAAAGGTGCGGACCGACATCATTTCTGGCATACAGCGGATCCAAAAGAACAAATAGTTTGCCTTTGGTTCGAAGAGAACTCTTTTCTGGAAGGAGCGACAAACGATGAAAGCTTGAAAAAGAAAGACATCGAATACAAGTACATCAACACTCTGAATTCGCAAAGGCAAATCATACAGCTCCCCGATCTCCCTTTCTTAAAGAGAAAACAATATGCTGATGAAAGGGAAGTCAGAATAATTGCAGAGTATCCCAAAAACGAACATCAAAACACCGCATTAAGATTCAACAAAGCAAGTCTTTGTAGAATTTATTTTGATAGTAAGATGGAACGCGAAGAGTATTGTAAAAAACGTAAAAAATACCGAAAAATTCTGCAAAGTAATGGCTATGATGGGAGAATTGACTTGTGGCAAAACAAACTTCTAAGGCACGAAGGCTGGATAGAAGCTGCTTTTAATGCAACTAAATAACCCCCCTCACCGCTCCTCCAACGCCAACCTAATCCCCAGCGCAATAAACACCGTGCCTAAGCTGCGGTCCATCCACAGGCCAATCTTGGGGTTGCCGCGTAATTTGCCCGTTAGCTTCTCTCCCGCAATCACCAACGGTGGCTCAATAAATGCGGCGACGATGATAATTAAACAGCCGTGCAAAAATAATTGCGCCCACACAGGCCCAGCGCCAACAACAACAAATTGCGGCAAGAACGCCAAAAAGAAAACTGCCACTTTCGGGTTCAGTATTGCCACCCAAATGCCTTGTCGAAAAATTGGAAAAAAATCAGGGCTGGCCTTAACGTCATCGGAAACAAAGCTACCACCATTTGAGCGCAACGCGGATATGCCAAGCCAGATCAAATAAGCCGCCCCCACCCATTTCACTACAGAAAACGCCACCGCAGATGTCGCTAAAATGGCCGACAAACCAGCCGCTGCCATCAACACATGACCAAACGCCCCTGTCCAAATACCAAACATCGCGGCAAAACCAGACCTGCGCCCACCGCGCACCGTTTGGCCCATAATGAAAGCAATATCAGGCCCCGGTGATAAATTAAGTAACACCGCTGCGGTAATAAACGTTGTCCAGTGAAGCAATGAATAATCAAACATGAGGCCTACCCTTCAAAAAGCAAATCAATCACTTTCATAATGGACAGCACTCAAACGAATGCAAGTGGCAAAACTATTTTTTGCCCATCGCCTCACGAATTTTCGGCAATAAATCTTCCATCATTGCTTTTCGAGAAATGGGGCCAATAAATTTATAAGTAATCACACCCTTGCCATCAACAATATAAGTTTCAGGCACACCAACCACGCCCCAATCAATACCAACACGGCCTGAGTAATCAGAACCAATGGCGGCATATGAAGAGCCAAGTTGGCGAAGGAAACGCGCGGCATCTTTGGGCTTATCTTTGTAGTTGATACCAACCAGTTTAAAGCCTTCTTTGCCCGACATTTTACCAAGTTCGATCAAATTGGGATGTTCCTGTCGACAAGGTATGCACCATGATGCCCAAAAATTCACGACTGTCACCTGCCCCTGTTTAAGGTCGGCTGTTTTAAGCCCTGGCACAGGCACAGCAAGTCCTTCAATAGGCTTTAAATCAAACTGCGGTGCAGGCTTTCCAATAAGAACAGACGGTAACTTGCGGTTTTGGTCTGAATTATTCAGACCCTTTAAAAACACCAACGCCAGTGCCCCAAACAACAAAACAGGCAAGATTGACACCCAAGGAAAACTTTTTTTCTCTGCCTCTACTTCACTCATTATTTTGCCACCTTGTGGGTAGGCGTGCGGGCAGCGCGGTGTTTGGCCCGTTCTGCCTCCAGCTTAACCAGCAATCGGTCAGCATTGCGCGAACGCAACACAACCATCGCTGTCATACCCAACAACATGACAGCTGAAACGGCATAACAAATAATAACAAAATCAACGTGGCGAGCCGAAAAATCCATGGTCATTAAACCCTTTTGGCAGCTTGCATTTGCAGCTGACGAATTTTGTGTTTACGCAATTCAGTACGAAGTGCCCACAAATGTAATGTTAAAAACAAGAAAGAATAAGCCAGCGCCATAATCAGCAACGGAATGAGAATTGACGAATGAACACTCGAACCCTTCATCGACATGATAGAAGGCTGGTGCAGTGAATTCCACCACTCAACCGAAAATTTAATAATCGGTAAATTGATCGCGCCAACTAGAGCAACAATTGCAGCAATACGAGCGGCGCGATGGTGGTCATCAATCGCCTGCCAAATCGCCATATAACCGAGATATAAAAGGAACAACACAAAGAACGATGTTAGCCGCGCATCCCAAACCCAATAAGTGCCCCACATTGGCTTGCCCCACAGCGCGCCAGTGAACAGTGCCAAAAAGGTAAACACCGCACCAATAGGTGCCGCAGCTTTGGCCGATAAGTCAGCCAATGGATGACGAAAAATAATCCCGATTGCAGATGATAAGGCCATCACCGCATAAACCATCGTTGCGCCCCAAGCAGCAGGCACGTGCACAAACATGATGCGTACGGTTTCACCTTGCTGATAATCAGTAGGTGCCTTGACCAACGAATAATACAGCCCAACGCTAAACAAAATAACCGTTATCGCTACTAACCAAGGTTGCACTTTTTCTTGTAACCGCAAAAACCGCGTCGGGTTTGCAAATTTTTCTATATTAGCCATGGCTGGGTTTTAGTCTCTCTTAAAGGTCGATGCAATTGACTTGTGACAAATCTCACAAATTTGTAATGAATTTAACGCATATAAGTGCGAAGTGCTGCACCAGAACCAAATGGTGCAACAACAAGAATGATAAGAATAATACCTGATAAAATACCCATTGCCGCGCTTGAAACATCTAACCCGGCAATACCCGCAGAACTTGCAGAAATGCCAAAAATCATCACTGGCACATAAAGCGGCAGCACCAACAATGAAACAAGCAAGCCACCACGGCGTAAACCAACAGTTACAGCGGCCCCCAAGCTGGCAAGAAATGACAACCCGATAGAACCAAGCATCATTGCCCCCATCAATGGAAACACCAACGCCGAATCAAGGTTTAACAAAAAGCCAAGTAACGGTGCCATAATCGCCAATGGCAAACCTGATGTCAGCCAATGGGCCAATGATTTAGCCGCCGCCACAATCTCAAGCGGCATCGCCCCCATCGCCAAAACTTCAAGCGAGCCATCTTCATAGTCAGCGCTATAAATACGATCAGCTGACAATAACACAGACAATAAC
>JAMOMM010000071.1 GCA_027067085.1 Hyphomicrobiales bacterium | reverse complement strand
ACCCATATCAAGTGAATAACGCAGCGCCATACCAAAAGAACCGATGGTCGCAATGGGGTTGGCGTAGCCTTTGCCTGCGATGTCAGGTGCTGAACCGTGAACGGGTTCGTAAAGGGCTTTGCGTTTTCCGGTTGTCTCATCTTCTGCGCCAAGTGAAGCTGATGGCAACATGCCAAGAGAGCCTGTGAGCATGGCTGCGATGTCTGACAAAATATCGCCAAACAAGTTGTCTGTGACGATTACATCAAACTGTTTTGGGGTGCGGACCAATTGCATGGCGCAATTGTCTGCCAAGATGTGGTGAAGTTCAACATCGCTATAGTCTTGGGCATGAACTTGGGTGACAACTTCGTTCCATAATACGCCCGTTTTCATGACGTTACGCTTTTCAGCTGAATGGACTTTGTTGCCGCGTGAACGGGCCATTTCAAAAGCAACGCGAGAGATACGGTCGATTTCGTAGGTGTCATAAACTTGCGTATCAATAGCGCGCTGTTGGCCGTTTCCAAGGTCCGTGATGGTTTTTGGTTCGCCAAAATACACACCGCCCGTTAGCTCGCGAACGATAAGAATATCCAGCCCATCGACAAGTTCTTGTTTTAGTGATGAGGCTGAGGCCAGCGCTGGATAGCAAATGGCAGGGCGCAAATTTGCAAACAAGCCCATTTCTTTGCGTAAACGTAAAAGGCCAGCTTCTGGGCGTTTGTCGTAAGGAACTGTATCCCATTTTGGGCCGCCAACCGCACCAAAAATAACCGCATCGCTGGCTTGGGCAAGTTCCATGTCGCCATCTGAAATGGCTTCACCGTGGGCATCATAAGCGCAACCGCCAACAAGACCGCTTTGGGTTTCAAATGAAGCAATGCCGCGATCGTTGAACCATTTAATTATGCGTTCAACTTCAACCATAGCTTCGGTGCCGATGCCATCGCCTGGCAACAAGAATAAATTGTGAGTCATATCTTTAGTTCCGTCTTAATTTGAAATCGAGAAAGGTTTTAAATCCAAGGTTGGTTGGCAGCTTGTTTTTCTTCAAAGGCTGAAATTGAACTTTGCTTTTGTAGTGTCAGGCCAATGTCGTCCAAACCATTGAGCAGGCAATGTTTTTTGTGTGCATCAACTTCAAATGAAATTGTGCCGCCATCTGGGCCTGTGATTGTTTGATTTTCAAGATCAACTGACACCACAGCATTGGCACCGCGTTCGGCATCATCCATTAATTTGTCGACATCTTCTTGTGGAAGCTTAATGGGTAAGATGCCGTTTTTAAAGCAGTTTGAATAAAAGATGTCGGCGAAAGAGGTTGAGATCACACAGCGAATGCCAAAATCTGCGATGGCCCAAGGCGCGTGCTCGCGTGAAGAACCACAGCCAAAATTATCGCCAGCAATTAAGATTTCGGCGTTGCGATAAGCCGCTTGGTTGAGAATGAAGTCAGGGTTTTCTGTGCCATCTTCGTTAAAACGCATTTCAAAGAATAAGGACTTGCCTAAACCCGTGCGCTTGATGGTTTTCAGAAACTGTTTGGGGATTATCATATCGGTGTCGATATTGACCAATGGCATTGGTGCGGCAACGCCAGTTAACTTGTCAAATTTTTCCATGTTGGCCCTGATGAGTGTGAGTGAATTTATCGCTCTTTTTGGCGCGTATCGTTAGATAGGTCAAGTGCCGATCAAAATTTGTATGCTGGTTTAGTATGGGTAATTTGTGTTGAAAAAGCAGATGAACGCATTATGAACAAGCGCCTCAGAAATGGTTCAGCTGTGAGTTGCTATATCTCGTATCAAGTTAAATGTATGAAGAAATAAGAACAACAACACGGGCATTTCAACCCGAATGAAAAATTGAGTTTTATGACAAGATGAGCCAGCGTGCTGACCCTCGCCCCTTAAATGCCTGACTTTCCCCCTCGTGTCAGGCACCCATTGGCTCTCTTGTTGTAAAGGTGCCAATTTGAAATTTAAGATTGGCACCTTAAAATTTAATCACCTGAGGAACATTTGGGAGATTGAGTAACCGTTTGTGTTGACTAAAAAGATGTATCCCTTTTTATTTTACACAAGTCTCGAAAACCGGCCGACAGCCTTACCCCCTCAGTTGTTGGTCGGTTTTACTGTTTTAGAGTCATTCATGTTTTCATTGACCTAGAACGACCTATTTAAGTGATTGAAACTACGGCGTTTCATGTCCTGTTTGTGATTCAAACAAAACATGAAACGCTCTAGGTATTCAGGTTATTTGATGAAGTAGGTGGTGACGAGATGGTAGATCAAAAAAATGACAACGACGTAACCAATACCACGGCCAATTTTCTTGCCAAGTACAACAACGGGGTCATTGTCGCCAAATTCAGTTTTTTCATTTTGAGCGCCTAGAATTTTTTCTGATTGCTGTTCAACGTGTTTAAGGTCTGCCTTGGCTTGGCGAACTCGTTCGGCGTTTTTTTCATGGCTCATAATTTTTCTCCCTAAAATGATGGCTTATTGCATCAAGGATTTGGAATCGCGTTCGATTTCTTGATTGGTGGATGTTTCGATTTCTTCGAGTTGGTCACCGTCAAAATCAAACTGGCGCCCGACCTCTTGAACAATAACATGGGTGACAATGGCATCTAAGCTGTCTTCGGTTTCGGCCCAATAATCAATGATGGCACGTCGATAAAGGATGATTAGGTGGGTATCGGGGGCTTGTTCATCGCTAGATAGGAATGTCTCGCCAACGGGGTGAAATAATCCCATTAGATCATAAGGCGAGGTGCCGCCGAGAAACTCAATGAGGTCTATATCAGCCATTTCTTCAACACGAAGAGTAATGTTTCCGCACAGGGCATGAATGGATTGTGGCAAGGCGCGATACGACTGTTCAGCCAGCTTTCCAATGTCTTCATTGGTAGGACTCAATTTTCCAGACCAAGTGGATGCGGTATATCTTATTGCCATGCTAGAGCTATAGCGCGGATAGCTGTATGAGAATAGATGTATTTTTCAAGGGATAAGCCTTGCATACATTTATGCTCGTTATTGTGAATTTACTGATTTAGAGAATGTGCAGCGTTATACAACTTAAAATGTGTTGTATTTGCACCAGCATTTACTGTTGCAATGCCTGCTAGTGTGCCAGCTGTTAGTGTTGCAGCAACTAGGCCAAATAGAATTCGTTTTAAAAACTTAACATCTGCAGTATCGGTCGTCATTTTTTATCTCCCCCGAGGTTGGTGGGTGTTTAACTCATAAACTTGACGATATCAATAGCATAGGTAACCTTTTCTTTAGCTTAACAACATGTTCATGAACTATTCATGTGATGTGCCAATGTGAGAAGTTTATGGTTAAGACTTCATGACCATCCAATAGATGTTGGCAAGTGGAATGATGGTGGCCAGAATGCCGAAAATCAGCCAAATTTTACCATATAACCAGTAGCGATCAGGGATTTCACCCGTTTTGGCGAATTTATGGGCCATGCGGGCTTGAATGATCTGGCAAGGGATAAGGATAACAATCCAAATGATTCCAGATAAAAGAAACAGGTGATACCCCCACCATAACCAGCGTTCGCTATAAATTTCAGCCATTACGTTGTCATTTGTGTGAGCAACCATGCCAAATGCAGCAACAAGAACGATGATAATGCCACCTAATGTGAATATCCAATCGGTAAGGGTGACTTGGCGCTGGGCAAAGGCGATGGTTTTATAGTCACCCGTTTTGTCAGCCATGGTTTTCCACCAGCCAGTAATGATGATGTTACCCATAAAAATGATGACACCAAACAGGTGCAACATTTTTAGTGAGTTGTAATCCATGTATTTAGCGATGATGGTGCCAGAAAAATCCATGTGTTGTCTCTCAAAATAAAAAAGCCACCCTTAACAGGTGGCTCTTTAATAGTG
>JAMOMM010000070.1 GCA_027067085.1 Hyphomicrobiales bacterium | reverse complement strand
AATGTCTTTGTCATGTACTTACCTGAAAAGTCATGTACCTACCTGAAAATCAAGTTTGAGGTTGCGGATCAGATGAAACCGCCCCACCACCTTTTTTAGGCTTTGTTGAAGGCACCGCCGAAGATGTATTACCAGTCGGCTTTGTATCATCATCTCTATTGATCTTTTTACCAGCCAACAAATCTTCGATGTCTTTACCCGTCAACGTTTCATACTCCAGCAATGCTTGAGCAACAGCTTCGAGGCCTTTGGCATTTTTCTTCAAGATCTTCTTAGCTTCTTTATAGCCCTCATCAACCAACCGACGCACTTCTTCATCAATAATTTGCGCGGTGCTTTCAGAAATGTTTTGATTGCGCGCAACTGAATGACCCAAGAAAACTTCTTCTTGATTATCACCATACGCCACAAAGCCAAGCTTTTCAGAAAAGCCCCACTGAGTAACCATCGCTTTTGCCAGTTTGGTTGCTTGTTGAATGTCAGATGAAGCACCAGATGTAATGTTATCAGCACCGAAAATAAGTTCTTCGGCAACACGGCCACCCATCATAATTGCCATACGTGAAGTCATTTGCTTGAGCTTCATAGAATAGCGATCACCTTCAGGCAATTGCATCACCATACCAAGGGCGCGTCCACGCGGCACAATCGTTGCTTTATGAACGGGGTCAGCCGCAGGCACTTTCAGCGCCACAACAGCGTGACCGCCTTCGTGGTAAGCTGTCAAAGCGCGCTCTTCGTCAGACATCGCCATAGATTTGCGCTCAGCACCCATCATCACTTTGTCTTTAGCATCTTCAAGATCAGCCATCGTCACCATGCGTTTGTTACGACGAGCCGCTAATAGCGCACCCTCGTTTGCAAGGTTGGCCAAGTCAGCTCCAGAGAAACCTGGCGTACCACGTGCCAAAACTTTTGGATCAACATCAGGGGCCAACGGAATATTGCGCATGTGAACGCGCAAAATTTGTTCGCGTCCCTTAACATCAGGCAAACCAACAGTGACTTGGCGGTCAAAACGGCCCGGGCGCAATAACGCAGGATCAAGAACGTCAGGACGGTTAGTCGCTGCAATCAAAATCACGCCTTCATTGGCTTCAAAACCATCCATCTCGACCAATAGTTGGTTGAGTGTTTGCTCACGCTCATCATTGCCACCACCAAGGCCAGCACCACGATGGCGACCCACCGCATCAATCTCGTCAATAAAGATAATACAAGGCGCGTTTTTCTTTGCTTGTTCAAACATGTCACGCACCCGTGAGGCACCAACACCAACAAACATTTCAACAAAATCAGAACCAGAAATTGTAAAGAACGGTACACCAGCTTCACCCGCAACCGCGCGAGCTAGCAACGTTTTACCAGTGCCGGGAGGACCAACAAGCAATGCACCTTTCGGAATTTTACCACCCAGACGTTGGAACTTTTGTGGGTCTTTTAGAAACTCAACAACTTCTTCAAGTTCTTCTTTAGCTTCTTCAATACCTGCCACATCTTCAAATGTTACTTTGCCATGCTCTTCGGTCAAAAGTTTAGCTTTTGATTTGCCGAACCCCATTGCTTTGCCAGATGATGATTGCATCTGACGCATGAAGAAAATCCACACACCGATCAACAACACAAAGGGCAGCCAGCTAATCAAACTAGCCCAAACACTGTTCTCACTGGTTGAGCGGGCTTTAATGTTAACGCCTTTAGCGCGAAGTGATTTAACCAATTCAGGGTCAAACGGTGCAATGGTCTTAAAACCTTTGCCGTTAGACATTTTACCAGAAATGTATTCGCCCGTAATAGTAACGTCTTTAATCTCGCCACCATTGACCCGATCAAGGAAGGTTGAATAGCTGATTTCTGTTGTGCCAGTACGGCCACCACCAGCGCCCTGCCCCTGATAAAGATTAAACAGGGCAAACAGCAACACACCGATTACCACCCAAACTGCAAAATTGCGAAAATTATTCACCAGGAATTCCTTTTGATTTCTTTTAATGCCAATAGCGCATTCTTTTTCCCAAAAGACAACACTGGCGAAGATTTTTGATGCTTATAACATAAGTATTCAATCGTTGCTTTCCAAGATAGCAAAAAAGGCTAATTTTGACTATTGTGACATTTAAGCGTGATTAACGTAGCCCTTTGGCAAGTTTGCCAGAGAAATTGGGCATTCTTCCACCCCATTTTCTGCCATATCTAAATGTGGCACAATAAATTTATCACCAACTTTTCTAATCACGGGCAAACAACAAGCAGCAAAGTGTGGCAAATCTTGCGGTCTAAGCCTAAAATCGCCATCAATCAGATTGCCATAGGGTTCAACATTGTGACCTGTTTCAACAACAAACCGCCCATCCCAAACACCATTTGATTGCACAACCGCTTTTTCCATTCGACCAAACTCGCGCCCGATTAAGATGGTTTTTTGACGGGGCGCAATCACACTGCCTGATAATGTCATTTTAATATCTTGGCCAGCCATCAAACCGTCAAAAGCCCGTTCAATTTCCGATAGCTGAACAGGGCTATTGCCGCCCGATGCCCACACCACCAACCGCTTTAATAATCTAATTGAAATTTCAGCACTTGCATTTTCAAACTTTACGCGATCAATTTGCGCATACCCCGTTTGAAAAACCTCCACAGCTGATTGCATAAGCCTATCGGTTTCATTCTCCAGCGCAATTTGCGCCCGCGCCAAGCGCTTGGCACTTAACGGCAAACCTTCTAGAGACATCTCAGCGCGCTCAAGTGCCTTAATACCATCACGCACCCGCACCCTCTCAAACGCTTGATTAGAATTACTTGGATCATCCACCCAGTTTGCCTTTTGCGACCGAACAAATTGGCGCAATGCATCGCGTTTAATGTCCAACAACGGTCGTAAAACCCGCACGCCAAACACCTGCACATCATCTCGCATGCCAACAAGACCATCCAAACCACTGCCATGCGCCAACCGCATCAACAAAGTTTCCACCTGATCGTCTTTATGATGCGCGGTTAAAACAGCTTTGATATTGTGCGCCCGACAAAACTGCGCCATCAACTCATACCGCGCTTTTCGCGCTTGTTCTTGAAGGTTGCTGGCAATGCCATCATGTTGCCAGGTCAAAACGCTGGCATTCAAACCCATACTAATCGCATCACCATAAACAGTATTGGCTTCATCTTGGGAGTTATCCCGCAAATTGTGATCGACGCTCACAACATAAATATCGTTAAGTCGTTTATGCGCTTTTGCCCAATCTGCTGCGGCCAACATCAAAGCAACTGAATCCGCACCGCCAGAAACCGCCAACGCCACGCGCTCGTGCTGTGCTAAAACTTTATGGAGAGCCGAGAAATCAGGCTCAGCAGCCAGCACGCCGCATCTCTTTTTTGGCTTGGCGCGCAAGTGAGGACGACTTTTTATACTTTGTCGTGACAGCTTCAAACGCAGCACAGCTTTGCGGCTTTTGACCCAACTTATTCAAGGACATACCAAGTTTAAGCAGCGTCGCACCAGCTTTTTTGCCCTTTGGGTATTTGCGATAACCTTCCAAATACGTCCGCGCTGCACGGCGATAATTTTTTTGCACATAATAAGTTTCACCCAACATAAATTGCGCATTCGAAGCTACTTTGTCAGAAGGATGTTTTTTAACGATCGATTTAAACCCAGCTTCTGCCGAACCATAACGCCGCGAGCGCAAATCTGCCGATGCTCGATCAAACAGGCGTTTAGCAAACGATGCTTTTGTCGCTTGGTTGCCATCTAAAGTCCCGCGCTGAATTCCTCCTCCCCCCACTGGAGCACCAATTGGGTTTTGTGGTGGAAGCCCGACAACTTGGGTTGGCGCACCTGACCTTGCAGGGGGCACATAAGGTGTTACTGGCGCAGGCGTTGAAGACCCTGTT
>JAMOMM010000069.1 GCA_027067085.1 Hyphomicrobiales bacterium | reverse complement strand
TATCATCAAACGGGACTTTAATAACCAAACACAATATCGATAAAATCGATGAAATCGGGTACGATTATTTAGGCGTGAGCCTTGATGGTATTGGCGATGTTAATGATGATTTTCGCGGCAAAGATGGTGCCTTTGACGAAGCTCTAAATGGCATTCATTTGGCCCAACAAAAAGGCATCAAAGTCGGTCTAAGGTTTACGGCAACAATGGATAACATCCATCAACTGCCCGACATGCTCAAACTGATGGAGACCGAAAACGTCGACAAATTTTACCTTTCCCACTTATCATACGCAGGCAGAGGCAACAAAAACCGTCAAGACGATGCAGAACTAAAATCCACCCGTAATATGATGAACACCCTTTTTGACATCGCCTATAAAGATGCAAAAAGTGGCGGTGGCAGAGAATATGTAACGGGCAACAACGATGCTGATGGCGTGTATCTGTTATTATGGGTCAAAGAAAACTTCCCGCAAAGCTATGACCACATTCGCGCCAAATTAGTGCAATGGGGTGGCAACGCTACAGGAGTGAACATCTCAAACATCGATAATTTAGGCGACGTTCACCCAGACACCATGTGGTGGCATTACAAATTAGGTAATGTAAAGGATCGTAAATTTAGCGAGATTTGGAGCGATGTTTCAGACCCTGTCATGGCAGGGCTTAAACAAAAACCACGGAAAATTAAAGGCCGCTGCGCCAACTGCGTTCACTTTGACATTTGTGGTGGCAACACCCGCGTGCGCGCCATGCAACTCACGGGCGATCCATGGGCAGAAGATCCTGCATGTTATTTAACCGATGCAGAAATTGGCCTTGAAACATCGGCTCCACGCTTACAAGTTACCCCGTTCAGAGGAAAGAAAAATGCGTCGCAAGCTCAGTATCGTTAGTTCCATTGCCGTCATTCTAGCCGCTTTTTCCTCAAGTGTAACTGCAAATGAAGTCACAAAGGAAAAAGTTGAAAAACTCTATCAAAAGCATTGTGCCGAATGCCATGGCGCTGATCGACTTGGCTCGCAGGGCCCTGCATTATTGCCACAAAACCTAAAACGCTTACGCAAAACAAAAGCCCTTAACGTTATCGCCAAAGGCCTCATTGCAACGCAAATGCCAGGGTTTGAAAAGGACCTTTCAAGTCAAGAAATTGCATCACTTACCGATTACATTTACACCAAACTTCCTTACATTCCAAAATGGGGAAAACAGCAAATTGATGCATCTCGCAACATTGCTGCAGAAGTTGATAAATGGATAAAAGCCCCAACACACAAATCTGACCCGCTAAATTTGTTTGTCGTGGTTGAAAGCGGCGACCATCACATTACAATTCTTGATGGCGATACCTTTGAACCTATCCATCGGTTTGAATCAAGGTTTGCCCTTCACGGCGGCCCAAAGTTCACACCCGATGGCCGTTTTGTTTATTTTGCCTCGCGCGATGGCTGGATAACCAAGTTTGACCTCTACACATTACAAGTCATTGCCGAAGTGCGCGCTGGCATTAACACCCGCAATATGGCAATTTCTTCAGATGGCTCAACGTTAGCCGTTGCCAATTATCTTCCTCACTCACTCGTGCTTTTAAATGCGGAAGATTTGAGCGTTGATAAAATTTTTGATGTAAAATCAAGTGACGGTCAAAGCTCGCGCGTGAGTGCAGTTTATCAAGCCCGCCCACGCAAAAGCTTTATCGCGGCTCTAAAAGATGTGCCCGAAGCGTGGGAAATCTCCACCGATGTAACAAAAGCAAACTCACCTACTGGAATGTTTACGCGTCGCCGAATTAAAACGGGTGTCCCAATTGATGATTTTTTCTTCGATCAAACCTACAAGCACATGCTCGGTTCATCACGAGACGGAAAAAGCGCCCGCGTGGTTGATTTAGATTCAGGAAAAACAGTAACCGACATTGCACTGCCCGGCCTGCCACACATGGGTTCTGGCATTACATTCACTTACAAAGGCAAGCGGGTTATGGCGACCCCACATCTGCGTTCTGGAAAAATCAGCGTCATCGATATGGACAGCTGGAAAGTAATCAAAACCATCATCACAAAAGGCCCAGGGTTCTTCATGCGCAGTCATGAAAACACACCCTATGCATGGGCTGGCGTTTTCTTTGGTCCCAATAAAGACCTCGTCCACATCATCGATAAACGGACGCTAGAGATTGTCAAAACACTGCGTCCAGCACCAGGAAAGACCGCAGCTCACGTTGAGTTCGACAAAACCGGCGCCCATGCTTTATTATCGATCTGGGAGATGGACGGCGCAATCATCGTTTATGATGCAAAAACCCTCAAAGAAGTTAAGCGCATCAAAATGGTTCGACCCGCAGGAAAATACAACGTCCACAATAAAATCAACTTTTCAGAAGGCACAAGCCACTAGAGCATTTCATGTGTTGTTTGAATCACAAACACGGCATGAAATGCTCTAGGGCCCAATCGATGCAGATTATGCATCATAGCCCATTGCAATGTGACGCAGCTCCGCCACATTTGAAATGATAATCTGGTTATTAACGCAGTTAACGCCAGAGCCGCGCAATTTTGTTAATGCCCGCGATAAGCTTTCAGGCTTAATGCCCAAACGCAATGCAATCAAATGCTTTTCATAGGGCAACTCGATCACGCTTGAAACGGAATCAGTCACACACATTTTAAATAAAAAATAGGCAACCCGTTGCAATGAATTTCGCCCTTTGGCTTGTTCTAACTCACCCACCATTTGTTTCATTTTCGCCGAGATAGAGCAAAGCATTTGTATCGCAGCTTCAGGATAATCTTGCAGAACATGCGAAAACGTCATTGAATTGATGGCTAGAACTTTCGCGTCTGCTACAATTTCAGCGGTTGCTGGATAGCAATGTTCATTGAAGATTGCAGCTTCGGCAAAACTCTCTCCCGTGGTGCTGATATGCAAAATCACATCTTTGCCATTTGGCATTTGACGGTACAGTTTTACCCACCCCTCAAGGACCACATAAAAGTAATCTGCTTCATCATTTTGTTGAAAAAGGATATGACCCTTCTTGAAATCGCGAGGCAATTGGTTGCCGACAATTGCACGCAATATGTCGTCATTCAAACCTTCAAAAAGGATGGTAGATCGTAGTATGTCCAGTTCGCGTGTTTTCATCACTGACTACTTTATGTTTAAGCATCGATCATTAGATGAGACAAACTAACATTGATTGGGATCAATAGACTTTTCCTAAGTCAATTTTGGTGCTTTAATTTAGCCATAACCGCGACAAAAAAGCCCAAAAACGAGCGACAAACACCTATTTATAAGAAATAATGAATATAACGAAAACTTCAACTATTTAGTAACTACAATTAATCGGTTTTCACTTTTGTTGCATCCAGCAATCAAAACACCTAAGAAAATTTTGATAACCACGATATTGTTCGCGCTTACTCGCTTCGATCAATTGCAACAAAAACACTCCCCGCAAAAGGGTAACAAAAAGTATTTGAACTTAGGTTTTCGGCAAAACTGCTGTAGCTTCAATTTCAATAACCGCTTCATCCTCGATAAGGTCTTTAACCACTAACATCGACATTGCAGGAAAGTGTCGCCCCAGCACGCGGCGATATACTTGGCCTACTTCAGGCAACCGCGATAAATATTCTTTCTTATCAAGAATGAACCAAGTCAGACGCGTGATGTCTTGCGCCTTACCACCGCTAGCTTCAACAATCTCAACAATATTTTTCAAAGCCTGTTCCATCTGACCAATAAAATCATGACTTTCAAATTTTTGCTCGCCTGTCCAGCCAATTTGACCACCAATAAAAAGTGTCCCATCATCACTCAACACTCCATTGGCATAACCACTTGCAGGCAACCACCCGCGAGGTTGGATTATTTTATTTGCCATGTTCGGTTC
>JAMOMM010000068.1 GCA_027067085.1 Hyphomicrobiales bacterium | reverse complement strand
TTTCAAACATCACCAATATGGGCGCAGGCCTAAGTGAGGGTGGTCTTTCCCATGAGCAAACAAAACAAGTTGCAGGTGAAGGTGCTGAAAAGTTTGAAGCATTGTTATGTAGTTTTCTAAGGCAGTTGAGTTGAGTATGGAAAAGTCAAAATCATTAGGACAAGGCCATGCACGAAATACGGGCATTGCACTTGACTGGGACGTTATCGAAAAACTTAGCGTTAACCGCAGTGCGGTGGAGCGTCGTGCTGGTTCGATTGGTGGGCGAAGGTCGGTTAAGAAACAATGGCAAACAGCGTGGCTTTTAAAAGCGATCACAACAATTGATCTAACCACGTTGGCTGGCGATGATACAGTAAATCGCGTCAAGCGTTTATGCGCTAAGGCAAAGCAACCTGTGCGCCAAGACGTGTTGAAACAGCTTAAAGCGCAGGACCTTGAAATCACGACGGGGGCCGTTTGTGTTTACCATCTGTTTGTTGCAACAGCCGTTGAAGCTTTGAAAGGCTCAGGTATTCCTGTTGCCGCTGTTTCTACAGGTTTCCCAGCTGGTTTGTCACCGCTTGAAACTCGCATCGCAGAAATTAAAGCTTCGGTTAAAGCTGGAGCAAGCGAAATTGATATTGTTATCGAGCGTCACATGGTTCTCACAGGTGATTGGCAGGGCCTTTATGATTTAGTGGCATTGGCGCGCAAATCTTGCGGAGATGCACATCTAAAGGTAATCCTTGGAACGGGTGATTTAGGTACTTTAACAAATGTCGCTAAAGCTTCGATGGTATCGATGATGGCGGGTGCCGATTTTATCAAAACCTCTACGGGTAAAGAAAGCGTCAATGCGACATTGCCAGTGGCTTTAGTCATGGTTCGAATGATCCGTATGTACCTTGGTATGACTGGGTTTAAAGTTGGTTTCAAACCTGCTGGCGGCATTAGTGATGCTAAAACGGCCCTGCTGTTCATGATGCTAATGAAGGAAGAATTGGGCAATGAGTGGTTGCAACCTGATTTGTTTCGGATTGGTGCCTCGAGCTTATTAACAGATATTGAGCGGCAGCTTGAGCATTGTGCAACAGGTCGCTATGCCGCGCGAAATTATCAGCCGCTTGTTTAAGCGCTTTAATAAACGTCACGTTTAGGAATTGGAAATATGTCAGTGAGCGAAATTTTTAACAATTTGGACTACGGGCCAGCACCAGAAAGTGCTGACCATGCTTTTGCATGGCTTGACCAATATGATCGCCAGTTCGATTTGTTTGTTGATGGAAAATGGGAAAAATCATCAGGTGAGCGTTTTGCTGTTTTTAATCCTGCAACGGGTGAGCAGTTAGCCTCTGTCGTTCAAGCGAGCGATGACGACATTAAGGCGAGCGTTAAAGCGGCACAAAAGGCCAGTAAAAAGTGGCGGGCGCTTACATGCCATCAAAGAGCAAAATATTTGTATGCGTTGGCACGTTTAATCCAAAAACATGCACGTACATTAGCGGTGCTTGAAACACTTGATAATGGAAAGCCCATCCGTGAAACCCGCGATGGGGATATTCCGTTGGCCGCGCGGCATTTTTATCACCACGCAGGTTGGGCGCAATTGCGTGACGAAGAACTCGATGGTTTTGAACCGCTTGGTGTGGTTGGTCAAATCATTCCATGGAACTTCCCATTTTTAATGTTGGCATGGAAAATTGCCCCTGCCTTGGCCGCAGGAAATACCGTTGTGTTAAAGCCAGCCGAACAAACACCGCTTACGGCATTGTACTTTGCCGAGCTTTGCCAAAAGGCAGGGTTGCCCGATGGGGTTGTGAATATTGTTACGGGCGATGGCGTGACAGGCAAAGCGCTGGTTGAAAATATTGGTGTGAACAAAATTGCTTTCACGGGATCAACTGAAGTTGGACGCATTATTCGCCAGCAAACTGCAGGGACAGGCAAAAGCCTAACCCTTGAGCTTGGTGGAAAGTCCCCTTTCATTGTTTTTGATGATGCTGATATTGATAGTGCGATTGAAGGGGTTGTTGATGCTATTTGGTTCAATCAAGGAGAAGTTTGTTGTGCGGGATCACGGCTATTAGTCGCTGAAAGCATTGCAGAGGGTTTTTACTCGAAACTTCGCGATCGGATGAAACGATTACGCGTTGGAAACCCGTTAGATAAAGCAATTGATATTGGGTCACTTGTTGACGAAACGCAAGTTAAGCGAGTTCAGTCTTTAGTGGAGCTGGGTGTCGCCGAAGGGGCTATGCTGTGGCAAGCCGATATTGAGATGCCGTCAAGTGGTTGCTTTTGTCCCCCGATGTTAATGACAAACGTTGAGCCTGCATCGACCTTAGCCCAAGAAGAAATATTTGGTCCGGTGTTGGTGGCAATGACCTTTAGAACCCCTAATGAGGCTGTCGAACTTGCCAACAATACGCGTTATGGTTTGGCCGCGAGTATTTGGTCGCAAGATATAAACGTTGCGCTTGATATGGCTGCACAGGTTAAAGCTGGTGTTGTGTGGGTGAACTCAACCAACCAGTTTGATGCCGCTGTTGGATTTGGTGGGTATCGTGAATCTGGGTATGGCCGCGAAGGGGGCCGTGAAGGGATGATGGCGTATTTAAAACCTCTTGGTTCAGCTAGCGCTATACCTTTGAAACCTCTTATTGCAACGTCTCTCAAAACTGTAGCGCCCGTTGAAGGCAGTATCGATTCAACGCCGAAGAATTATATTGGCGGCAAACAAGCCCGCCCAGATGGCGGTGTTACTAGGCCCGTTGTGAGTGCTAAAGGTCAGTTGCTTGGCGAGGTTGGACAAGGCAATCGCAAAGACATTCGAAATGGTGTTGAAGCGGCGGTTAAAGCCAAAGGCTGGTCATCAAGTACGGCACATTTACGCGCGCAAATTATTTACTACATTGGTGAAAACTTGGCCGATCGAGCACAAGAGTTTGCCGATCAAGTTTGCGCTATGACGGGTTGTGATAAAAAGCAAGGATTGCTTGAGGTTGAGATGTCTATTGAGCGACTATTTTCTTTTGCAGCGATTGCTGACAAACATGATGGTGCGGTTCATTCACCGCCCGTTCGTGACATTGCGGTTGCCATGAACGAACCCCTTGGTGTGGTGGGTATTATAGCCCCGCAAGCATCGCCTTTGCTTGGCATGGTGACATTGATTGCCGGAGCGATTGCAGCGGGCAATCGTGTGGTTGTTGTGCCATCTGATATTGCAGCTCTTTCAGCAACAAGTTTTTACCAAGTCTTAGAAACCAGTGATGTGCCCGCAGGTGTGGTTAATATTATTACGGGCGATCATTTGGAGTTAACCCAAACCTTGGCAGACCATGGCGAAGTGAGCGGCCTTTGGTATTTTGGAAAAGCTGGCGGTGTGGCCTTTGCAGAAAAGCATTCTGTTTCAAATCTCAAACAAGTTTGGTCACATGATGAAAAAGAAATGGCTTGGTTAAAGGCCGATGGTTTTAAGGCGCGGGCATTTATGGATAAAGCCACGCAAGTAAAAAATATTTGGATACCCTATGGCGCATAATACCAGTACGTTTTTACCACAAGAGTTTATTAGGCAAATCCGTGATGGAGAAGTGCCCGAAAATAGTGCCGTTAAAGATTTTGTTGATGGTATTGGGACAGGTGCGGTGAGTGATGCGCAAGTCTCAGCTTTTGCCATGGCGGTATTTTTTAATAACTTAGAAATGCCGACGCGTGTGGCCTTAACAAAGGCGATGAGGGATTCTGGCCAAGTGCTTGACTGGAGCGACCTTGATGGGCCTGTGCTCGATAAACACTCCACTGGTGGTATTGGTGATAATGTCAGCTTGATGCTTGGCCCTGCTGTTGCTGCATGCGGTGGGTTTGTGCCGATGATTTCGGGTCGCGGCCTTGGCCACACGGGAGGCACGCTTGATAAGTTCGACGCGATACCTGGCTATTCAACTGTCCCAGATAATGCACTGTTT
>JAMOMM010000067.1 GCA_027067085.1 Hyphomicrobiales bacterium | reverse complement strand
CTTTGCCATCGGCCCAAACCCTGCCAATTGAATTGATTGTACCTTCGCAGAAAGCAACAGCAAAATTTGCGTAATATGCATACTCAGTAATTTTGGTTTTGGGTTTGACAATTGACCCCTTGCCACCAGCCTTTTGCGAGCGAGTGCTGGCGACCTCATTAAACCGCGTTGCCCAAATTATTTGCCCTGAAACTCTAGCGCGGCCGTAGAGTTTTGGTATTGGTGCCCCTTGAGTTGAAGACATCAGTTGCAGATCGTTTAACCTTGGCCCTTCGATATGCTTGTTGCCTGAGCCAAACAAGGCTTGATCGAACATCGAGCCTGCAATACCGCCTGCAGCTCGGCCAAGCATTGCCCCAACTGGGCCGCCAAGAAACCCGCCAACGGCTTGGCCCGCAGTTTGTAAAACAAGTGTTGCCATTAGATGCTTTTCCCTTTCTGCTTAGATGAGGTTTTCATAAATATCGGCGTTTCGGGGAACCTAAAAACATACGCAATATGGCGTTTCCACCAAGGTGAAATCGCCACTTCACAAACCGCCACACCTTCTTGGGCATGGATCATTGTTGTAAGGGATGAAACAATCGCCAAATGCTTTGCTGGTAAGTGTTTGCGCCAGCGAAAAATCAGTAAATCTCCCGACTGAAAGCGCTTATTGTCAACCAATTTCATATGGCGGCTGGCCGCATTGGCAAGCTGTTCTTGTTGCCCGCTTTCGGCCCAGTCGGGCGTGTAAGGCGGTGTTAATTCTGGCTCACATTTATAAACGTCTCGCCAGACACCACGCACCAAACCCAAACAGTCACACCCAACACCTTTAACACTTGCTTGATGAAGATATGGCGTACCAAGCCAAGTACGCAAAGAGGTTATAATTTGATGTTCTAAATCAGTTTCAAACAATAGTGCCACCGTCATTGTTTGCATCATCTCCATTTGGATAAAACGTTACAAAATCTTTTCCGGGCATATGTGGAAAGCCGCGAAAATTTACACCATTTGAAAATTTGTCATTACAGGTCGAAAAGGTTTTGTTGCAACCAACGATGATCGCAACCTCATCTCCTTGGGTGATGGGTTTTGGCATTGATTGCCAAAGTTCAATTACTGCGCCAGCGCTGGTTAAGCGATGGGTTTTGATTTCACTGGCTCGGCCAACATTTTGACCGCTTACAAATTTTAACTCACCGCCCGTGAACCAATCTGTTGGTTCTTGCGTTAAGCCATCGATAAAAAACTTTTTATCCGATTTGACGACACCAACCAAGGAGGTAAAACTGAAAGCTGCTGTTTGCAAGTTTAGTTTGCATGCCTCATCGCCCAGCTTTGCGTCGCAGGTTTTATGGAATAATCGCCCCTGTGGTTGATTGAGTAAATGCGAGAGACCGCGAATTTCTGCGGTAAAGGTTTCACTTCCTCGAGACACTTCTCCAAGGTGGCCGCTGCGCAACAAAATGCGTTGCGATACATCACTCCAATTAACTTGCCAAATCTCTACCTTTGCGTTGTCGAACACGCCAGCAAACAAGTCATCTTCATTTAACTTTACCGATGAAAGTGCGCCCTCAACTTCCAAGTTATCGACTTTCAACCCTAGTCCTGTTTCAATCTCACTGCCGTTGAAACCACTTGCAGCATCGTAAGTTGTATTGTCAAAATTCAAGGTATTATCGTGGTCAGTAAAACCAAAAACTCGGCCATCAAGTGCTTGTAGTTTCCAACACCAACACATCGTCGTCACACCGCTATCAAGATGGTCTTGTAGGCCTTGTGGTAACGTTCTCATTATTTAATCTCCACAATGGAAACGTCGCTGATTTGACCTGCTTCAAAGGCATCTAAGCTGACCTCAATCTGATCGACATCAAACCGCACGGGAACGTCAAATTCAAACCCAGCGGTTACTTCTAATCCATCTGGTGGAATGGCATTTTGTTCAAAGGTTAGCAGGCCCGTTGTATGGTCAATCAAATAATCCACGCCTTGGGTTTGGGCCACGCCATCCACGGCAATAATCACCGTTTGGGCAACTGGTTTTGTAATGTTTCTGACGTACTTATTTTCGTTTTGACCATAGGTCTTGCTCAGTTGAAATGAGGTATTCACACCATCGCCAAGCCCTATTACTTGATCGGTAGCTGCAATGGGATGACCAGCTATGCCAGATTTAAAATCCACGTGGTCTTTCCACCGAAATCCATATAGCCGTCCTCGGCATTGTTCGAAGAAATCTATCACTTGGTGCAAGTCAGCAATTGATCGCATGCCGATTGCCGCATTGTATTTACGTCGAGAATCAGCCCAGCGAGAATTGCGCTGTTCATGGCCAGACACAAGCGTTACGATCTGCGTACGCCGTTGCGGGCCGCCGACAGATTTTAACGATATGGTCGTCGGGAATTGTTTTTCGATAAATGGTAAAGCTAGAGGCATGGTTTGCTCTTTTTATAAATTTCGGTTTCCGCGCTGGATGGATCGAGCCATCATCGCGGCAATTTGGGTTTGCGATTTTTGAAAGCCAGCAACATCAGGCGTAGAGATATTCATGGTAATGTTGATAGATGAATTGCCCCCACCAGCCTTCACCCCCAATTGCCCATCAGCGCCACGAGCCAAAGGTAAAATAGCTTCTGGCCCAGCCTCGCCCATAAGTCCTGTTGCACCGCGCATCGGAAACAACGTTGGACTATTAACAATGCCGCCATTGGCGAACGGTTTAATTTTACCGCCAGATAAAACATTGCCATCTGCGCTGGCAAAAATACTACCGAACAAACCACCCACGGCATTGCCGAGAGGTTTAATTGCGGCAGACAATGCCTGACTTGAGAGTGAAAGCGCAAGGGAACGCAAGACATCAGAGAACTTGCGCCCACTCACCAAGGCACCGGCAAAGGAGCGAACCATGGTACGGCCAAACCGCTGACCAAGGCCGCTCAATTCATTTAATTCTGCTCGTAAATCTTTTGTATTTAGGTCTATAGAAAACTCAAGACCGTCTAATTTTTCAACCATTTAAACCTCATCGGGAAAACGCGCGAGCAGCCCATCAAGGTCACTTCGGCTTATTGTTTGAGTTGCACTCTCACCTGCAATTGCATTGATCGCAGCGGTAAGCTCTTTCGGGGTCATTGACCAAAAAACATTTGGCGCAATTGCCAACATGCCCATGCCTGTTTGCATCAATTGCTCCCAAGGGAATTTGTCTGCGCTTGCCCCAGCGCTCAAAGCTTTCCCGCGCTTTGGGTTTCTTTATCAGGCGGGGTGAACGTGGCCTGTAAGAGGTCAACGACAAGGCGCAAATATCCTTGTGCGCCACCGTCAATTTGCAATGCAGCCACTTCACTATTATCGATGCAATGGCCTGCACCGCGCAAACCAGCGCCGATAATTTTGATGGCATCATGGGCAGAAATTTCACCGTTTTCAAAGCGCTGAGCAAGGGCCAATAAATCACTATCCCCAAAGGCTGTTTCCAGCTCAGCCAGCGCGCCTAAAGTCAAGCATAGTTTATAGGTCTTGCCTTCAATTTCCGCTGTAATTTCACCACGATGTTTATTTGCAAAACTCATATTATGCACTCACAAAGGTTAAGGCACCCGCAGATTCAAGCGCCAGTTCAAAGGTCAATTCGCCATCGTGTTCACCTGAAAATTCAAGCGCTGTAATTTGAAATGGACCCGTAACAGCACCAAAGTCTGGCATAACAATTTGCCAATTTCTGATCGTGCTATTAAAGAAAAATTCTCGTACCTTCACATCCGATGCCGCGTCTTTAAAAATACCGCTGCCGCGAATATTTGCAGACTTTACGCCCGCGCCTGCGAGCAACTCTCGCCACGCGCCAACTGATTCTTGATGTGTGGTATCAACGCTTTGGGCATTAAACGAGATAGCATGGCTACGCAGCCCAGCAACGGTCGAAAAACTATCGTTGCCATCGGTATCTAATTTTAATAA
>JAMOMM010000066.1 GCA_027067085.1 Hyphomicrobiales bacterium | reverse complement strand
CCAATGTCACAGCGGATCGAGGTTTTTCACGAATTAACCGCATAAATGGTTTGCGTACGGTAACAGTTCAAGGTGATGTTGATGTCCGTTATATCAACGCGAGTGAAATTCTGACTAAAGCCCAAGTGGAAGTGTTTCCTAAACTAAGAGAGAAATACCCTTCTATTTCTATGGCGTTAGAAGGGGCTAATAACGATGCCAAGAAAACTCAAAAATCGATGATTTCTGGATTCGCGATTGGTTTGATTGGCGTGTTCTTATTATTGTCATTCCAATTTAGATCTTATGTCGAACCGCTTGTGGTGATGCTGATTATTCCTTTTGCGTTTATTGGTTCTGTTTGGGGCCATGTGGCGCTGGGACTAGATTTCACTATGCCATCAATGCTTGGATTTGTGGCACTGGCAGGGGTCGTGGTGAACGATAGTATCTTGCTGGTTAACTTTATCAAACACCATCATGGCACCACTAAAAGTGTGACGGAAGCGGCTCCGATGGCCAGTCAAGCGCGGTTTAGGGCTATTTTGTTAACGTCGTTGACAACGGTTGCTGGATTGACACCAATGTTGTTTGAAACCAGTTTGCAAGCGCAAATTCTCATACCGTTGGTCGCAAGTTTGGCCTTTGGGTTGGTTGCAGCTACGATTTTGGTATTGTTTGTTGTACCCTCGTTCTATGCGATTATTGATGATGCGGGATTTGCAAATCTGGATTAAATGCAGCCAGTAAAAGTACAAAGGTTTTGCAAAGATTTGGCTAAGACTTGTCAAAGGTTAAGCATGTCTTAACGCGGTGCTTTAGATTGATACAGTTTTTTGATAAGTTGGCGATAAACAGAATTTTTATTGGGGCTTTATTGAAATGGCATTTGTTTGTGCTTTAGAAAACGGTGCGTTTGTTCACGAACCACGCGATGACAGGGTTAATGAATTAGCCTTTGAAGTGCGAGGAAAGTTGGCACCGTTTGTTGAGGTTATCTTACGCAATGGCGAAGGCTTGGTTTGTGATAAGCATGCCATTCTGCAACATGATTTTGGTTTGACTGTGCGGGCTTGGCCAGGCTTGGATGACAGCCGCTGGCTGGTTGTGAACGCATCTCATGAAGATGAACTAGGCGTGATGCTCACATCGCGCGAAGCTGGCTTTGCTGGGGCGTTTGATTTGGCAGAGTATGCGGGAAAACTGATTTGCCCATCAACCTCATTGCTGGCAAATGGGCCAGGCGTTCAAGCTGGTTATTATGCAAAGTTTAAACGGCTCGGCATTACCTTAGTATTGCTTGAAGGAAATGGCTGGGCATTTTTGGCGAGTCGCGGTGATGTGTTTGAATATCATCTAAAACCGGGTGAGAAGGTTTGTGTGCGTGCTCATAGTGTTGCGGCCATGGCGGCAACGGTTGATTTTGATCCGTCCCATGCAATCTGTAGAATGCAAGACCCTGACGGCAAAATGCAGTTTGCATTGCTAACGGGACCAGGCAAAATTTGGTTGCAGTCTGTGCATAACACCCCACCACCGCAAAAACCGATAAAAAAAGACACCGAATATGTGAACGGTTTGCCGCAAATCAAAGAAATGCATCTAGGCGATCTTGCTATAAGGCCAAGTTCTATCGCATAACTGTTTTATGACAGACACAATAAAAACAGCTTTAATTACTGGTGCGAGTAAACGCATTGGACGACAAATTGCTATTGACCTTGCAAGGGATGGTTGGGCGGTGGCAATACATTATGCCAGTTCTCAAACTTCGGCCCAACAATTGGTTGACGAAATATTGGCATTTGGTGGCGAGGCGATTAGTGTTGGCGGAGATCTGGCCGATGCTCGCGCGCCGCAAAAAATCATCGATGCGTGTGTAGACGGACTTGGCCCACTGACATTGCTGGTGAACAATGCCTCGCGATTTGAACGGGATGACATTGTCGATATGAGTGTGGAAAGCTGGGACTTGCATAGTCAAATAAATTTACGTGCGCCTGTGTTTCTCGCTCAAATTTTTGCCAAGCAATTGCCGCAAAACCAGCAGGGAAATATTGTTAATTTGATCGATCAACGGGTTTGGCGCTTAAACCCTGAGTTCTTCTCTTATACGGCTTCAAAAGCAGGGTTATGGGCGGCAACGCAAACTTTAGCGCAAGGCCTTGCACCGCGTGTTCGGGTGAATGCTATTGGTCCAGGACCTGCCTTGCCTTCATCGCGGATGAGTGCAAGTGAGTTTGAAAAGCAGTGTTTGTTGACCCCGCTTGGGGTTGGCACCAATCCACAAGAGATTTCGTTGGCTTTGCGGTTTATATTGTCGTCGCCAGCAATGACAGGACAGATGATTGCACTAGATGGTGGTCAACATCTGGCATGGAAAACGCCAGATGTGGTTGAGGTTAGAGAATAGGGTTGAGTGATGAGTGATTTTACCAGAACAACTATTTATGGCATCGCCAGTGATGCTGACAAAATCCGTCACGTGTTTGTGCGAGACTTGAAGTTGCGCGCCATGCTTGGGGTTTATGAACACGAAAAGCTTGAGCCGCAATATGTGATTATCAATGTGGATTTATCTGTGCGCGAACATGGTGAACCGCTGGAAGATGATATTCAAAACGTGGTATCATATGAGCATGTGGTCAACCATATCAAAGACATCATTGCTGATGGGCATGTGCATTTGGTAGAAACATTGGCTGAGATGATTGCTGATGAGTGCTTGAAAAATAAATGGACTGTGGCGGTTCGTGTGCGTGTCGAAAAACCCGACATTATTCCCGAAGCCACAAGTGTTGGTGTGGAGATTGAACGAGTTAAGTAATAACAAGTTAAATCATAACGAGGCCGAGGGCCAAGACGGTGAATCCGTTGGTGAGCCTAAGCGCGGCGCTGATGTCATTAAATCGTTCGTTAAAACCTTGCCCAATAAGCCGGGCGTTTATCGCATGTTTAACGACAAGGGCGATGTGCTTTATGTGGGCAAGGCGCGCTCGTTAAAAAACCGCGTTACCAGCTACACCCGCATCGGCGGTCACACTAATCGTATTGCAGCGATGATTTCATTCACCGTTTCGATGGAGTTTGTGACCACGGGCAGCGAGGCCGAAGCGCTGTTGCTTGAAGCCAATCTGATTAAGAAATTGAAACCGCGATACAATGTGGTTTTGCGTGATGATAAATCATTCCCTTACATTTTGATTGCCGAAGGTGAGCGCGCTGCATTGATGACTAAGCATCGTGGCGCGCGCAATCGCAAGGGGAAATATTATGGCCCGTTTGCATCAGCTGGCGCGGTCAACCGAACCATAAGCGCATTGCAAAAGGCATTTTTGTTGCGCTCATGTACGGACAGTGTTTATGACAACCGCACACGGCCTTGTTTGTTGTTTCAGATCAAACGTTGCGCCGCGCCATGTATGAATGAAATATCTGTTGATGGTTACGGCGAATTAGTCAACGAGGCTAATGCGTTTTTAGCGGGTAAGTCACACGACATCCGCAAAGAATTGGCGCTGGCAATGGATAAGGCATCGAGCGAGTTGGACTTTGAGCGGGCAGCGGTTTATCGAGATCGAATTTCTGCTCTTGCTCAAGTGTTGGCCAACCAAGATATTAACCCGCAAAATGTGTCGGAAGCTGATGTGTTTGCGGTGTTTCAACAGGGTGGGCAAACCTGTATTCAGGTGTTCTTTTTTCGAGCAGGACAAAACTGGGGTAATCATTCTTATTTCCCAAGGGCAGATAAAAGCTTTGATGAGGGCGGGGTGCTTGGCTCATTTATTACTCAGTTTTATGATGATCGTCCGATCCCTAAATTGATATTTTTATCGCATAAAATTGAAGAGCGTGAATTGTTAGAAAGTGCCTTGTCGAGCAAGGCAGACAGGCGCATCCGTATCGAAATACCACAGCGCGGCGAGCGAAAAGCTTTGGTGGATCATGCTGCGACCAATGCGCGTGAGGCCTTGGGCCGCAAAATGGCTAA
>JAMOMM010000065.1 GCA_027067085.1 Hyphomicrobiales bacterium | reverse complement strand
TGATCGCAAATTGGGCAATCAAGCGGGTGATTGATAAGCAAAAATTCCATCACCCCTTCGCGGGCTTTTTTTACATAAGGCGAATTGGTGATAATTTCAGGCGGCTCGCCATTTGGTCCCGGGCGCAAATCATTGACTGACATAGCGCAAGAGGCTTGCGGTTTTGGCGCGCCTTTAACTTCGACCAAGCACATGCGGCAGTTGCCTGCGATGGACAATTTATCATGGTAACAAAAACGCGGAATTTCTGCGCCTGCATCTTCGCAAGCGTGCATGATGGTCATGCCATCTTCTACGTCGTATTCGTTACCGTCTATTATTACTTTAGGCATGACATGCCTCCCTTGTCGTCATTCTCGGACTTGATCCGAGAATCTAGGGCCAAAAATGCGGTGGTTGCGGCATATATTCTGGATCTGCGGATCAAGTCCGAAGATGACGAATGAGGGCTGGTGAGAATTAAATTCATTCTGCGGCCTCCATAACCATTTTTTCCCCTACCGCATTAGACACAGCGCCGTCACTATCAGGGTTGGCGGCGTATTGATCGATTTTGGCTTCAATTTCGTGGCGGAAGTGGGTGATAAGGCCTTGGACGGGCCAAGCTGCTGCATCGCCAAGCGCACAAATTGTGTGGCCTTCGATTTGTTTTGAAACGTCTAACAACATATCAATTTCGCGTTTTTCTGCGCGGCCTTGTGACATGCGGGTTAAGATGCGCCACATCCAGCCAGTGCCTTCACGGCACGGCGTACATTGGCCGCAAGATTCGTGTTTATAAAAATGTGCCAAGCGGGCGATAATGGCAACCATATCAGTTGATTGGTCCATGACGATTACCGCTGCTGTGCCAAGGCCTGATTTTAACGCCATCAGGGCATCAAAGCTCATTTCACAATCGATGATTTGTTCAGCAGGAACACAGCGAACAGATGAACCGCCCGGAATAACCGCTTTCAAATTGTCCCAACCACCGCGCATACCGCCGCAATGTTTGTCGATCAATTCACGAAATGGGATGCCCATTTCTTCTTCGACATTACAAGGGTTGTTGACGTGGCCAGAAATACAGAAAAGTTTTGTACCAGAATTGCGTTCTGGTCCCAACGCATCAAACCATGCAGCGCCACGGCGAATGATGGTTGGTGCAACGGCAATTGATTCAACATTGTTTACGGTTGTTGGTGCGCCATACAAGCCGACGTTTGCTGGAAATGGCGGCTTCATACGAGGCTGGCCTTTTTTGCCTTCGATGCTTTCAAGCATGGCGGTTTCTTCGCCGCAAATATAGGCCCCTGCCCCGTGATGGACGATGATTTCAAAGTCCCAACCGTTTTTATTATTCTTACCGATCAAGCCTGCATCATAGGCTTCTTGTACTGCGCGTTCAAAAGCTTCGCGCTCGCGGATAAATTCGCCGCGAATATAAACCACCGCCACATGTGCGCCCATGGCAAAGCCAGCAACCAAACACCCTTCAACCAGCAAATGCGGATCATGGCGTAAAATTTCGCGGTCTTTACAAGTGCCCGGTTCTGACTCATCAGCATTGACCACAAGATAATGTGGACGATCGCCAATTTCGCGTGGCATGAATGACCACTTTAAGCCCGTTGGGAAACCCGCACCACCGCGACCACGCAGGCCAGAGCTTTTCATTTCATCGATAATGCCATCGCGACCCATCTGCAAAATTTGTTTCGTGCCATCCCAAGCGCCACGCATTTTAGCGCTCGTAAGGCCCACATCGTGAAGGCCGTAGAGGTTGGTGAATATGCGATCTTTATCAGCTAACATTTTTCTTACTCAATTTTCTACTTGGGTTTCTTGGCTAATGCTTTTGCTTGCTTGATCCATTGATCGCGATCAATTCGGCCCTTAAAGCGCAAATATCCATCGACCCAATCACGTTCATTCTTTTTCCAAGTTGAAATTTGGTCAAAATGGAAAATACCTAGGCCGTGCAAAATACCTTCGATCTTTGGTCCAACACCTGAGATCAATTTCAGATCATCGGGACCACCAGAGCGCGCGGCTTTTAATGCCTGAGGGCGATCTTCGTCGTCCAAACTAGCGCCCGAAGCCCCAGCGGTTGACGTTGTTACTTTCGTTGCGGCTTTTTTGGCAACAGGTTTAGCTACTGCCTTCTTAGGCGCAGCTTTTTTCGTTACCTTTTTTAGTACTGCTTTTTTACTTGCGCCTTTTAGAACCGAACCATCATAAAGCGCAGGGTCGGTCAACGAGGTAAAGCCACCTTGAGGCGCAGAGAATTGGCGTTCAATCTGAGGGCCTGGACGCGGTGTGCGGCCAGCTTCAAAATCATCGATCAATTTGTTGAGGCTTTGCGGTGTTAAATCTTCATAAACATCTTTAACCACTTGCACCATTGGTGCGTTGGTACAAGCGCCTAAACACTCAACTTCTTCCCATGAAAAGTTACCATCAGCTGTAACCGTATGAGGTTTTTCTGAAATGCGCTCTTTACAAACCTTGAGCAAGTTTTCAGAGCCGCGCAATTGGCAAGGCGTTGTGCCACACACTTGAATGTGGGCCACTTTGCCAACGGGCGATAAATGGAACATGGTGTAGAATGTCGCCACTTCCAAAACCCTGATATAAGACATATCAAGCATTTCAGCGACATAACGGATAGCTGGCTCAGAGGTCCAGCCTTCTTGTTCCTGAGCTTTCCATAAAATTGGAATGACCGCAGAGGCTTGCTTGCCTTTTGGGTATTGTTTGACTTTGGCTTTAGCCCATTTGAGGTTTGCAGTTGAGAACTTAAAGCTATCAGGCTGAACCTTATCAAGACGACGTACACTCATCGATCTACTTCCCCGAATACAATATCCAAAGAGCCCATAATTGCAGAAACATCGGCCAATTGGTGGCCCTTACACATGAAATCCATTGCCGCTAGATGCGGAAAGCCTGGCGCGCGAATTTTGCAGCGATACGGCTTATTAGAACCATCCGAAACAAGATAGACACCAAACTCACCTTTTGGCGCTTCAACAGCCACATAAACTTCACCTTCTGGCACTTTGTAGCCTTCGGTATAAAGTTTAAAGTGATGGATTAAAGCTTCCATAGAGTTTTTCATCTCGGCACGTTTTGGCGCAACTATTTTGCCATCCATAGACGAGATTGGTCCACCACCCTCAGGCGAGTTCAGCTTTTTGATACACTGGCGCATAATCCGTAAGGACTCATGCATTTCGCGCATGCGAATGAGATAGCGATCATAACAGTCGCCATTTTTACCGATAGGAATATCAAATTCCATATCGTTATAACATTCATAAGGTTGCGAGCGGCGCAAATCCCACGCGCCACCAGAACCGCGGACCATGACACCAGAAAAACCTAAAGCTAAACCTTCATCCAAAGTCACAACACCAATATCAACATTGCGTTGCTTAAAGATGCGGTTGCCCGTCAAAAGGCCTTCGATATCATCGAGCACTTTGGGGTGGGTTTCGCAGAACTTCTCAATATCATCGAGCAAGTCTTGCGGTAAATCTTGATGCACACCGCCGGGACGGAAATAGTTCGCATGCAAACGAGCACCACAAGCGCGCTCATAAAATGTCATTAAAATTTCGCGCTCTTCAAAGCCCCAAACGGGCGGGGTTAGCGCGCCAACGTCCAACGCCTGTGTGGTGACGTTAAGCATATGAGACAGCAAGCGGCCAATTTCAGAAAATAACACGCGGATCAATTGGCCACGAATCGGCACTTCAACTTCCAGCAATTTTTCAACCGCCATAGAGAAGGCGTGTTCTTGGTTCATTGGTGCCACATAATCTAGGCGGTCAAAATAAGGAACCGCTTGCAGATATGTTTTGTGCTCGATCAACTTTTCAGTGCCGCGATGAAGCAAACCGATATGAGGGTCAAGGCGTTCAACCACCTCCCCGTCCAGTTCCATCACCAAACGCAGCACACCGTGAGCGGCTGGATGCTGCGGGCCCCAGTTAAAGGTAAACGTTCTTTTTTC
>JAMOMM010000064.1 GCA_027067085.1 Hyphomicrobiales bacterium | reverse complement strand
CCTAAAAACCCAAACCATGCACATCCGCAAAGGCAATGCAGATGGGCGCGAGTTTCATTGTTACTCTGTTTGAGAAGCCCTTCACCGCACCCTACTCGACCTTCCCCTCCCAGCACGCCCTCGTGATACAACCCGCGATAATAATATCACTGGCGCCAAGCCGATCAGTACAATCGCCAATGCGGCAGGGGCGCTTTCTTCGAACATGTCGAGGGAGGCCAATGTGTAGACGTGAGTGGCTAACGTGTCAAAGTTGAACGGGCGCAGCAACAATGTTGCGGGCAACTCTTTCATTGAATCAACAAACACCAACAACGCCGCCGTGCCAATGGCAGGCCGCAGCAAAGGCAAGTGCACTTCGCGGATCATCTGGCCACTATTGCGCCCAAGCGAGCGAGCAACAGCATCAAGGCTGGGTGATAGTTTGGCATAGCCTGCATCAAGCGAGCCTTGCGAGATCGCCATAAACCGCACCACATACGTAAACACCACAGCGCCCGCTGTACCTGAAATAAGCAACCCCGTTGAAATACCAAAAACGGCCGATGAAATTTCACCCACGAAGTTTTCTACACCGCCCAAAAAGATCAACGTGCCAATGGCCAAAACCGTGCCTGGCACTGCGTATCCAATTGAACAAACCCGCACCAAACCATCAAGCAATGGTGATTTTGCCACCCGCTTGGTCGAGGTTAAAACAATGCCAATCATCACGGCCAAAACAGCAGCAGCACCCGCCAACAAAACCGAATGCAAAATGGCAGGTAAAAACTTTTCATCCAGCACTGATTGCCAATGAATAAACGCCGATTTTACCAGAACGCTTGCAGGCAATACAAAACCCAAAATAATAGGTACTGCACACGCCACTGTCGCACCAAAGGCATAAAACCCGCGCAGCCGCAACGGGGAAATATCACGATACCGCCCCGTGGTTTGATGAAAACTCTGCCGTCGCCGACTGGCCTTTTCAATCCACAACAACACCACCACGAACACCAGCATCACCAGCGCCAGTTGCGCAGCACCAGCCAGTGACCCGCGTTCTAACCATGTATCGTAAACTGCAAAGGTCAGCGTATTAACGCCAAAGTGCTCGACCGCGCCAATATCGTTTAAACACTCCATCAACGCCAAAGTCGCCCCCGCCACCAAAGCTGGACGCGCCAATGGCAAACCAACATTCCAAAACACCCCCCAATGCGAGCGCCCCAATGTACGCGCCACTTCCAACGCGCAAACCGATTGGCTAATGAAGCTGGCCCGTGCGGTGAGATAAACATAAGGGTACAGCACAAACGAAATCACAAAAATCGCGCCACCCAACGAACGGATCTCAGGAAACCAATAATCGCGCGCCAATTGCCACCCAAATACCGACCGCAAACTTGATTGCAAAAAGCCTGAATAATCCATGATTTCGGTATAACTAAACGCGGTTAAGTAAGTCGGCATCGCCAATGGAATGAGTGATAACCAAACAAATATTTTGCGCCCAGGGAACCGATACATCGTCACGAGCCATGCCGAAGATGCCCCTATCGAAATGGTCAAAATTCCAACGCCAAGCATCAATAACAAAGTCTCACTGACCGAGCGCGCCAAAACATTTTTAATCAAATGTGGCCATGCATTGCTTTGCGCCGTGGTGCCCACCCACAACAATCCCATAATTGGACCTAATACCACAACTGCAACAATCAAAACGAAAACAACCCAACGCCGCGCAATGCCCGAACGTTTGACTCTTCTAAATGCTGACTGGTTTATTGGAGAGGTGGTCATAGGTTCTCAAAAATACGGTTTTAAAGGGTGACTTTTGCAATGAGGTTTTTACAACGCTGCTTTTCCAAATGTACTTAATAATCATTTGCAACTAATGTCAAAGTCAAGTTTAAGACGTATAGACGCGCGCAATGGCATCGCACGTTCGCGAACATAAAGCTGGCCCGCTTCAAACCTTATTTGGCGGCTTGAAGCTTTTTTGAATGCGTAACAATAAAAACTGCCCCGCCGCACACAGCCATGCCGACGAGTTGGATAAAGCTCAGTGTTTCATCAAACATAAAGTAGGCAACAACCGCCGTGACCGCAGGCACCAAGAAAAACAGGCTCGACACCGTTGAAACCTCACCGCGCCTAATCAATAAATACAACAAACTAATCGCCCCAAACGACAACACGAATATCAGCCAACCCATGGCAAAAATCACATCACCATTCCATACAATGTTAAAGTTTTCTGTTGCAAGGGCCGCGAAAAGAACCACCAACCCACCGCCAACAAATTGCAACGCATTACCAGTACGCATATCCACATCGTTTAAAAATCGTTTTTGCATGATCGAGCCAATGGTGATTGAGACAGTTGCAATAAAACATGCAGCCAACGTTATGGGCGTTATGCCTTGCGCATCAAAAGTCAATTTAGGCCACACCACCAACGCTACACCAAACAGCCCGATGAACAATCCAGACCATTGCAACCAGCCAGATTTTTCATCTAAAGTCCGACCAGCCAAAACCGTGACTAACAATGGTTGCAATGCCGTAATCAGCGCGGCAACACCCGCAGGCATACCATAATAGATTGCCCAAAAAACCCCGCCTAAATACACCCCTTGTGAGAAAACGCCCGTCAGCAACGCCCAACCACAGATTTTCCTATTAGGCCATTTGGCTTTTAAAACCATACTGGCAATCACCAACAATGCGGCAACAATTGCAAAACGAATGGACAAAAAACTCAACGGCTCGGCATAGGGTGCGCTCAACCGCGAGCCGATAAACCCCGTAGACCAAAGCGCAACGAACACCATTGGCGCAAAACTAAACCAATTTATACCAACACGAGGGGAAGAATTCATTTTTGCCAAATCAACTTGTTTTTAATACTGTGATGAATACATATGACCGTACCCTCAATTTGAAAGCCAGCACAATCACAAACAGGACCATTTCTTTGAAAAACAACCTCCTTGTTGATATTTACTTTCGCTTCTATGAAGACGATGGTTTCCCGCTGGCGGGCAACATTGCTTTTTCATCTTTGTTGGCTTTGTTCCCGTTTCTAATTTTCCTCACCTCTATCGGCGGCTTTGTTGGAAACGAGCAACTCGCTCAAACCGTAATTGATTATTTGCTTTCAGTGGCCCCTGCCGATTTAGTCAAACCATTTACCGATGATATTCATTCCATTCTCACCGTGCCTGACCGCTCTGTGCTGGCCATTTCTATCGCCATTACATTATACAGTGCACAAAGCGGTGTGGAGAGTATTCGCACAGGGCTTAACCGCGCTTATGGCTATGCCGAAACGCGGTTCTTTTTGTTTAGGTTTATACAAAATATTGTCTTCGTTATCGGCGGGACTTTCGTTCTACTCACCCTGTCATTTCTGATTATTTTCGGTCCCCTTTGGTGGGCAAAAGCAGCAAGTTGGATACACTGGCTTGATAATTTCACCTCGTGGTTCCATCTTTTGCGCTACCCAATCGGCTTAGGGCTGATGTTTATCGCACTCGTTATTGGTCACAAATTCCTGCCCGTAAAACGGCACAAAATGAAAGAGATTTTACCAGGCATCATAGTCACCGTCATTTTGTGGTTACTCGCCGCATGGTCATATGCCGATTATATTTCAAGTTTTTCACGCATTCAGGTGATGTATGCAGGTTTAGGCAACGTCGTCATCGCCCTCATTTTCCTCTACATCTCTGCCCTTGTGATTATCCTAGGCGGAGAAATCAACCAAGCGCTAATTGCCAGAAAACGCGATTTTTCAAAGAATCAAATTGCAAAAAATCAAGTTGGAGAATAAATCACTCCTCACACGCCTCAATCACATCTTCATACGTCCGCAAGCCAGTACGTGGTGCACATACCAACACAGCCATGTTGCCCGGCTGGTGCTTATTTTCCAACATCCGCGTATGCGCCTTTGGAATATCACGCCACGAGAACACTTCTGACATACACGGATCAATGCGCCGGTTAATCATCAAC
>JAMOMM010000063.1 GCA_027067085.1 Hyphomicrobiales bacterium | reverse complement strand
ATGTCAATACAGATCACATTGCGGCATTGACGATTGAAAAAGAGGCGCTGTGGAAACGGGTCTCGAGCGCAGATTTTTTATCACAAGATGAAAAACGCCAAATGGTTGGCCTTTCGCCTTCAACTGTGAAGTAAACGACCTTACAGACAAAATTTCAGGCAAAATTTCACGTAAATTTATAGGAAACAATAATGACGGACTTGGCAATGGCTGGGCACCGATTGCGGGCGCACGGCCAAAAAAAAGCAGTTACCGTAACCGTTAATCAAGGAATGTTTTCGGGCTATGCATCGGTTTTTGGTCAGGTTGATGGCGGCGGTGACATGGTGATGCCTGGCGCATTTAGACAAAGCCTCTTGCAACGAAAATCTAAAAACATCCGTATGCTTTTTCAGCACGATCCATCTAGCCCCGTGGGAGTTTGGCTCGAAATGTTCGAAGATCAACATGGCCTTTTTGTACGGGGAAAATTAGCCAGCGGTGTCCAACGGGCCATCGAATTAAACAACCTTTTAGACCAAGGTGCCATCGACGGTCTATCTATTGGATTTAAAACCGTTCGCGCTCGACGTGATCGCACAAGTGGCATTCGAAAAATTTACAAACTTGATTTGTGGGAAGTCTCGTTGGTGACATTCCCAATGCTGGCAAGTGCTCGCATTTCAAAAACCACATAAATTTGACTATCAATTTTCATCCATAACAGCGAGGATTTTATGACAGATATGGATATTGTCTCGACCCTAGAGACCAAGACGACGCAGACCCCAAACTTAGAAACCAAAGTTATTGGTTCTAGCCATAACCAAGGCGGCATTAGCGAGGCTCTTGATGAGTTTCTGGGTGCATTTGATGATTTCAAACAAGCCAATGATGAACGCCTTGGTCAAATCGAAAAACGTATGTCTGCCGATGTACTCACCAGCGATAAAGTTGACCGTATTAACACCGCGCTTGATCGCCAAAAAACCAAACTCGATGATATGATGTTAAAAGCTGCGCGCCCGCATCTTTCAGGTGTTGAAAATGGTTTGTCCACTGCCGCCAATGCCGCCAATGGCGACCATAAAAAAGCATTTGATGCTTATGTTCGTAAAGGCGATACGGCAGGTTTGTTGAGTATCGATACGAAAGCTCTATCGGTTGGTTCTGATCCAGATGGTGGTTATTTAGTGCCTGAACAAACTGAAACAGAAATTGGTCGCTTGCTTGGTTCTGCATCACCAATTCGCGCCATTTGCGATGTGCGTCAGGTTTCGGCCAGTGTTTACAAAAAGCCATTTATGACCACCGGTCCATCAACAGGCTGGGTTGGGGAAACCGCAGCGCGCCCGCAAACCTCGAGCCCGACTTTGTCTGAGTTGCAGTTTCCGACAATGGAATTATATGCAATGCCAGCAGCTACTCAAAGCCTATTGGATGACAGTGTTGTCAACATTGATGAATGGTTGGCGCAAGAAGTTCAAGTTGCTTTTGCCGAGCAGGAAAGCACGGCATTTGTTACAGGTGATGGCGTAAACAAACCACGCGGTTTCCTTGATTATACAACGGTTGATAATGACAGCTGGAGCTGGGGAAATCTTGGTTACACCATGACAGGTGCTGATGGTGGCTTTTCTGGATCGGATCCATCTGATGCGTTGATTGATACGATTTATTCACTCAAAGCTGGCTATCGCCAAAACGCTCACTGGGTGATGAACCGCACAACGCAGGCTGAAATTCGTAAGCTAAAAGATGGTGATGGTAACTATCTTTGGCAACCTGCAAACAACCCGCAAGGTTCAGCCACGTTGATGAATTTCCCAATCGCTGAATCAGAAGATATGCCCGATATTGCCAGTGATAGTTTTGCCGCCGCTTTTGGTAATTTCAAGCGCGGATATTTGGTGGTTGATCGTGTTGGTGTTCGCATTCTACGCGATCCATATTCATCAAAACCGTACGTTTTATTCTACACGACAAAACGTGTTGGCGGCGGCGTACAAAACTTTGAGGCAATCAAACTCCTAAAATTTGGCACCTCTTAAACACCAATTCCTCCCCAACTTTGGGCAGGCCTTTAATCAGGTCTGCCCATTTTTTTAAGAAATTTTGGAGTGAATAATGTCTGCCATATTACACACACCGCCAGCAATTGAACCCGTTTCATTAAGCCAAGTAAAAAACCACCTGAAAATTGAAACTTCAGCGGATGATGATTTGATTTTACGGCTTGTAAGCACTGCCCGCCAATATGTTGAACGCGTGAGCCAGCATGTTCTGATTGAGCAAGTTTGGCGGGTTTACTTTAATCACTGGCCAGAAGATAACGAGCTTGCCTTGCCTGTTATGCCTGTGTCTTTTATTGAGGCGCTAAGAACATACAGCGCGCAAGATGATGTAAGCGAAATTGATCCATCTCACTACTATGCAGATTTGGTTTCAACGCCGCCAAAACTTGTACTGCGCCACTCGCGATCTTGGATGAATTCAAGCCGTCCAGCCAATGGTATCGAGATTGAACTAACCGCTGGATATGGGCCTTTGGCAAGTGATGTGCCTGCACCTTTTTGCCAAGCCATTTTATTTCTAACAGCCCATTGGTATGAAAACCGCAATGCGTCTTGCGCCCAGTCACTGCAACAAAATATTGGCAAAGAAATCCAAAGACTTTTGCAACCTTACAAAGTGTGCCGCATATGATCTGTCTGGCTCAATTAAACAAGCGGGTTGAAATTTTAACAGCCCAGCGATCAAACGATAATGTTGGCGGGGGGGCTGTCTCGTGGTCTTCAATTGCAACAGTATGGGCAAGTATCAAACCCCGTCACATGAGCGAAAACCTGCGAGCTGAAAAACTGACAGGTCAAGCAAGTCATACAATCACGCTTAGGTATCGCCCCGATATTCAGCCTAATATGCGCTTTGGTTTAGGAACGCGGCAATTTGAAATTATTTCGCAGATCAACGTAGGCGAAAACAATGTTTGGCTAGAGTGCCTATGTACTGAAATGGTTCCGTGATGGAAAAGTCCAAAGCCTTAAACCCACGGTTCACACCGCAGTTGGGTCAAAGCATCAAGCAACTGGTTGACAAAGAGTTGCGTCAATTACTGCCGCCATCAACCAATGTTTCTGTCACCACTAAAATATCCTCTTCAGCATCTTCGTTGAAAGTACAGGTGATCGGAACAAGTTTAGTAGATCGAGAGTTTGGAAGTGTTCGCAAAACTGAAAACCCGTGGTTCACAACGTTAAAGAAGCAAATATCACCAGCGTTGTCTGGTCTTTTATCATCAAGTTTCAAACCAAAAAAATAACAAATAGGAACGACCATGCCTACCAATCCAGCACTTGATCTGCAGGGCGCAATTTATGCTGCCCTGAGCAATGATGCAGATTTAACCACCGTTCTTGGTGGTGCCAAAATTTACGACGATGTTCCACAATCGACCATTTTTCCATATGTCACGATTGGCGAAATCGAAACGCGAGATTGGGACACGCAAACATCCACTGGTCACGAACACATTGTCACCTTGCATGCGTGGTCGAAATACAAAGGTCGAAAACAAGTCCAAAATATTATCGCTGCAATTGATGCTGTGCTCGATGATAAAAACCTAACCTTGCAAGACCATACGCTGGTTAATCTGCATGTGATTTTTTGGTCTGCAATGCGAGACCTCGATGGTCGTGCCTATCACGGCATTGTTCGATTGCGGGCCGTAACAGAACTTACCAATCAATAGGAGAATTTTCATGGTCGCCCAAAAGGGAAGAGACTTATTATTAAAATTAGATACCGATGGCAACGATAGTTTTTCGACCGTTGCTGGGCTGCGTAGCCATGCTATCTCGTTTAATGCCCAAAGCGTTGATACCACGCATCAAGAATCCGTTGGCGCATGGCGAGAGTTGCTCGCAGGCGCGGGCGTAAAGTCTGCAAATATTCGCGGCAGCGGCATTTTTAAAGACGCGGCATCGGATGTGAAGGTACGAGAATTTTTCTTTAATAGCACGATCAG
>JAMOMM010000062.1 GCA_027067085.1 Hyphomicrobiales bacterium | reverse complement strand
TTAACGCTTCCATGCCAGGGCGTAGCACCAGAGCGCCTGACTGAACCATTTCTCCATAAATAACCGTTTTTTTTGCATGCATCTGTGCCGTGATGTCGATGAAATCGCCAGCCATCGCTGGTTGGTATTTTTCAATAAAATACTGTAAGCGATTGCGCCCGCCTGCAACCCCTAATAGCTTGCCATAAATGGCTTGGTCCCAATGCCAATCTAAGCCGTAGTCTTCAAACATCTGGTTGAAGGCGGCGCGGTGTAGCTCTTCGGTTTCGGCTAAGGTGCCATCAACATCAAAAATCAAGGCTTTAATTGCGACAGGCACGGCAGGGAGCCTTAAAGATCTTGGCTAGTAACGTGCGGTATCAGGTGTTTCAAATGGGAGAAACGGCAATAGAGCGCTTGATGATAGAGATCACTGGCCAGAATTTTACGATAGCCTTCGGTAAACAATATAAACGGTGCACCCGCTGATTTTGCCGTGCGCGCGTCAATCTCACTATCACCGATATACACATACTCGTCAGGCGCGCAGCCCATTTCCTTTGCACAATTAATCAAAGGTTCAGGTGCTGGCTTTTTTTGCGGCAAACGATCACCGCCCGTTATCACATCAAAGAACGGGGCAAGGCCCATTTCATTGACGATTAGCACGGCCATGCTTTCGGTTTTATTGGTGCAGATACCCATTTTATACCCCTTGTCTTTAAGCTCTTGTAAGGCTTCAAGGACACCGGGATATAGGGTTGAATGTTTGGCTGGGGCTTGGGCATATTCTTCTAAGAACATGGCAACAGCTTTATCAAAAGCCTCACCCTCAAGCGGACTTTGAACTGTATCAAAACAACGCTCGACCAATTTTGGAATACCGTTACCAATGAACGAGGCAACGGTTTCAAGCGTTAAAGGTTTATGTCCGTGGGCGTTTAAAACCATATTTGCAATCGCATGCAAATCTGGTGCTGAATCAATCAGTGTACCGTCTAAATCGAAAATAATACCCTTGTTCATACTTTACTCTCTCGCTGTTTATTGCGCTTTTTGCGCGGCTTCGCGGATAGCCGTGATGTTAGCACGGTATGCCTCTTCAGTGCCACCTTTGAATACTGCAGAACCTGCGACAAGTGAGTTGGCGCCAGCTGCGGCAACCAATGGGGCAGTTTTTGGATCAATGCCACCGTCCACTTGAATGTGAATGTCGCGATCACCAATCATGGCTTTAACACGGGCAACTTTGTCGACCACACTTGGGATAAATGCCTGGCCACCAAACCCTGGGTTTACAGTCATCAATAAAACCATATCAAGACGATCAAGCACATACTCGATTGTGTGTTCTGAAGTATGCGGGTTTAGCGCCACGCCAGCTTTACAGCCAAGATCACGAATGACTTGCAAAGAGCGATCAAGATGAGGTGAGGCTTCTTCATGTACACAGATCATATCTGCGCCTGCATCTGCAAAATCTTTAAGATAAAGATCAGCATTCTCAATCATCAAATGGCAATCAAATACTTTTTTAGAACTCTTGCGAACGGCCTTAATAATCGGCGGACCGAAAGTGATGTTTGGAACAAAATTTCCGTCCATGACATCAAGGTGAATCCAGTCAGCGCCAGCGCGATCAACAGCGGCAATCTCTTCGCCAAGTTTAGAGAAGTCTGATGCCAAAATTGATGGGGCGATAATGATGTCTTTAGCCATTTTTAAATTCACCTTTTGATGTCATTCATCTTTTACGTTGAAAATTTGTGGTCTCCTTCACAACAGCCCCTCAACCGCGTGAAGGAGACCTTGACCTTTAGGCATGTGCACACGCCTGAAGGAATCTTTTGTTATTTATTGAGCGCCTAAGTAATAAGCGCCCGAAATTGGGTTAACCCAATTTTGGATCAAGATCGCCAGCGGCATAACGTGATGCCATTTGCTCAACTGGAATTTCAGTGATTTTTGAGGCATTACCAGCTGTGCGGAATTGCTCAAAACGATCTTTACAAAGCTGTTGCATTGCATCCATCGCAGGTTTCAAGAATTTGCGCGGATCAAACTGCGTGCTGTCTTCCATCGCAACTTTACGCATGATACCCGTCATTGCCAAACGGCAATCGGTGTCAATGTTGACTTTGCGAACGCCGTAGCTGATGCCGCGAACGATCTCTTCAACTGGAACACCATAAGTTTGAGGCATACCACCACCGAACTCGTTAAACAGGTCTTGCAATTCTTGAGGCACTGAAGAAGAGCCATGCATCACCAAGTGAGTATCAGGAATTTTCTTATTGATCGCTTCCACAACATTCATGGCTAAAATATCGCCATCTGGTTTGCGCGAAAATTTGTATGCGCCGTGTGATGTACCCATGGCAATTGCCAAGGCATCAACTTTTGTTTTTGAAACAAAATCACGGGCTTGATCGGGATCAGTCAAAAGCTGTTCCATGGTCAATTTACCTTCAGCGCCGTGACCGTCTTCTTTGTCGCCTTCGCCAGTTTCCAATGAACCAAGCACACCCAATTCACCCTCTACAGATGCACCAACCCAATGGGCCATATCGGTCACGCGTTTGGTGATGTCGACATTGTATTCATATGAAGCAACGGTTGAACAATCGCGTTCCAAAGAACCGTCCATCATAACTGAGGTAAAGCCATGCTGAATAGCTGTGGCACAAGTGGCTTCTGAATTGCCGTGATCTTGGTGCATACACACAGGAATTTCAGGGAACATTTCAACCAAAGCATCAACCATTTTTTCAAGCATAATGTCGCCAGCATATGAGCGCGCGCCGCGTGATGCTTGCATGATTACAGGTGAATTAACTTCACGGGCCGCATACATAATTGCAAGGCCTTGTTCCATGTTGTTAATGTTAAATGCTGGAACGCCATAGTCGTTTTCAGCAGCGTGGTCTAGTAGTTGACGAAGTGTAATACGGGCCATTGTCTATCTCCAAAAGGTCCAATTAGTTTTGTTCAGTTAATGCAGCGACGCCGGGAAGCTCCTTGCCCTCAAGCCATTCAAGGAAGGCACCGCCTGCGGTAGAAATATAGGTAAAGTCATCACTCACACCAGCCTGATTAAGGGCTGCGACAGTGTCTCCACCACCTGCGACTGTAACCAATTTCCCTTGTTTTGTCAGTTCAGCGGCCGCTTTTGCCACAGCAAATGTACCATCTCCAAACGGCTCCATTTCAAATGCGCCAAGAGGACCGTTCCAAAGAAGTGTTTTTAGGCCCGAAAGGCGGTTGGTCAAATCTTCAATTGAAGCAGCACCAACATCCAAAATCATCCCGTTGCCTGGGTCTTGTCCAACAGGTATAGTTTCGTTTTGTGCGTTAGCGGCAAATTCAGCCGACACAACCAAATCAACTGGCAATACAATTTCGCAATTATGCGTTTTAGCCGTTGCCATGATTTTATTTGCCATATCAATGAAATCAGGTTCTGCCAAAGACGCGCCAATGGGGTGGCCTTGAGCCAGCAAGAATGTGTTTGCCATACCACCACCAACAATAATCGCATCCATATTAGGAATAAGCGCTTCAAGCACCGTGATTTTTGAAGATACTTTAGCACCGCCAACCAACGCCGCAATTGGACGTTCAGGATCACCTAAAACTGAGCTTAACGCATCAAGCTCTTTTTTCAGCGACAAGCCAGCGTAAGATGGCAAATGTTTGGTAATTGCATAGGTTGAGGCATGAGCACGATGACAACATGAGAATGCATCATTGACATAAATATCAGAGAACACGGCCATGCGTTGAGCAAAGACGTCTGAATTTTCAGTTTCATCAATATGAAAGCGTAAATTCTCCAACATAACGATGTCACCATCTTTCATTGCCCAAACTGTTTTTTCAGCAACTTCGCCAACACAATCTTCTGCAAATCCAACTTCGCGGCCAAGGCTTTTTGCCAAAGCTTTTGCGACAGGCTCTAAAGACAACGTAGGATTACGGACACCTTTTGGACGACCAAAGTGTGATATGATAACAACGCGGGCCCCCTTATCAGCAAGAAACGTCGCTGTTGGCGCAAAGCGGTCAATACGTACTGTATCTGTAACGCGGCCATTATCCATCGGCACGTTAAGGTCAGCACGAACAAGAACTGTTTTGCCCGCTACATCTACATCTTGAATTGATGGAACATTACTCATTATAAAATGTCTCCGATCTTAAAAGGATTTTGCAGCAGCAACGACAGCTTCAACCGTAATACCAAATTTTTTGTAAAGCTCTTTAAACGGAGCCGATGCGCCAAATGATGACATGCCAATAAACTTGCCATTATCGCCAAGGTATCTATCCCAGCCCATGCGAACCGCTGCTTCAACGGCAATGCGCGGTGCTGTACCTAGAACCTCTGCGCGGTATGCATCTGATTGAGCATCAAACAGCTCCCAACAAGGCATTGAAACAACAGCTGCTTTGATGCCTTCTTTTGCTAAAGCTTCTGCAGCTTCTACGGCAAGAGAAACCTCAGAACCAGTGGCTAGGATTGTTACATCACGTTCACCTTCAGTGTCTTTAATGACATAACCACCAAGAGCGGTCAGGTTTGTATCAGTATGTTCGGTGCGTTGCATTGGACGACCTTGACGGGTCAATGCCAAAACAGATGGCGTGTTTTCTGCTTCCATAACACACTGCCAAGCCTCGGCTGTTTCCACACCATCACAAGGGCGGAAAACATTCATGTTTGGCATTGCTCGCAAAGAGGCAATTGTTTCAACAGGTTGGTGCGTTGGGCCATCTTCACCCAAATCAATTGAATCATGGGTTAAAACATAACCAACGCGCAATCCCATTAAAGCTGATAAGCGCATAGCACCGCGCATATAGTCAGCAAATACCAAGAATGTACCACCGTAAGGAATGAAACCGCCATGAAGGGCCATGCCGTTCATCGCCGCAGCCATGCCATGCTCACGCACACCATAATACATGTAATTACCAGCATAATCAGGCGGTGTTACGGCTGTCATGCCACTGGTTTTTGTATTGTTAGAGCCTGTGAGGTCAGCTGAACCGCCAACGGTAAACGAAATGGCTTTATTGACAACTTCAAGCGCATTTTGTGAGGCAACACGGGTTGCAGGGCCTGCAGCTTCAGCTGAAATTTTCTTTTTGTATTCATTAATTGCTGGAGCCAGAACTGCTGGCACTTTGCCTGAGTGTGCAGCTTCAAAAGCTGATTTTTTATCCGAGGCATTAAGGCGTTCAACCCATGCAGCATGATCTGTTGCGCCGCGTGAACCAGCCGCGCGCCAAGCATCAAGAACATCTTTAGGTATTTCAAATGGTGCAGCATCCCAACCAAGGGCTTTGCGGGTCAATGCAATTTCTTCATCGCCAAGCGGTGCGCCGTGGGTGGCTGATGTGCCTTGTTTGTTTGGTGCGCCATAACCAATGATAGTACGGCAAGCAATGAACGAAGGTTTGTCAGACTTGCGAGCAGCTTCAATCGCAGTGGCAATTGCTTCTTGGTCGTGACCGTCAACGGCAACCGCATCCCAATTTGCTGCTTTAAAACGAGCAACTTGATCGGTTGAAGTTGACATATCCGTGCCACCATCGATGGTAATTGAATTGTCATCCCAAAGCACGATAAGGCGGGATAATTTCATGTGGCCAGCCATGTCAATGGCTTCATGCGAGATGCCTTCCATTAGGCAACCGTCACCAACAAATACATAAGTGCGATGATCGACAAGGTCGTTGCCATAACGGGCATTGTCCATACGCTCGGCAATAGCCATGCCAACCGCTGTTGAAATACCTTGGCCAAGCGGGCCTGTGGTTGTTTCAATACCTAGTGCGTGGCCATATTCAGGATGGCCTGCGGTGATAGAATCAAGTTGGCGGAAGTTTTTGACCTGATCGATGGTCATGTCTTTGTAACCAACGAGATAGTTCAAAGAGTAATGTAACATTGAAGCATGACCGGCTGACAAAATCCAACGATCGCGATCAGCCCAGCTGGGAGCTGCAGCATCAAATTTAAGGAAGCGAGTAAACAGAACAGTGGCCATATCAGCCATGCCCATTGGCGCGCCTGGGTGGCCCGAATTTGCCTGTTGAACTCCATCCATTGCAAGAGCGCGGATGGCGTTTGCCATGTCTTTTTGAGAGGTTTCAGTCATGGAGTGCTTCCCTTTTTATAAATATGTTCGTCACGCTTTGATTAACAATCACAGTTTAACAAGCGCGTTTTTTACGTTCCATCAAGCGATGAATGAGAGGTGTTAGAATGAGTTGCATTGCTATATCAAGTTTGCCGCCAGGAACAACAATTGAATTTGCCCGTGACATAAAGCTGTCATGGATCATTGATTGAAGGTATGAAAAATCAATACCAGCGGGATCTTTAAAACGGATAACAACCATTGATTCATCAGCGGTTGGAATCCACCGAGCAACCGATGGGTTTGACGTATCAACCATCGGCACGCGCTGAAAGTTAATGTCAGTTTCTGAGAACTGGGGAATGATATAATTTAGATAATCAGGCATACGGCGCAAAATCGTGTCTGTTACAGCTTCGGTAGAGTATCCACGTTCTGATTTATCACGAGTTATCTTTTGAATCCATTCTAAATTGATTACTGGTACAACACCAATTTTTAAATCCGCATACTGAGCAACATTTACCTCATCGGTTTTGATCGCGCCATGTAAGCCTTCATAAAACAACAGATCAGAACCTGCTTTAAAATCGCTCCATTCAGTAAAAGTACCAGGAGGTGAGCCAAGCTCTTGGGCTTCTTCTTCACTATGGACATAATAGCGGGTTTTACCGCCGCCTGTTTGCCCATAGGTTTTGAAAACTTCTTCAATCTTACCGAACAAGTTGGCCTCAGGGCCAAAATGGCTGAAATGATTATTGCCAGCTTTGCCAGCATCTTCCATTGCTTGCTTCATCGCCACACGATCATAACGGTGAAACGCATCACCCTCAATCGAAGCAGCTACAATGCCTTCACGACGGAAAATTTGGTTAAACGTGTGCTTAACCGTCGAAGTACCAGCGCCAGATGAACCTGTTACAGAGATAATCGGGTGTTTTACAGACATTAGAAATTTCCCTCAAAAAATCAGTCAATTTACAATCGTGTTGATGGTCGCTATTAACGAAATAGGCCGCGGTGACCAAACAATGGAGAAGATGAACCCTTTTCAGGGGGACTTTCATGGTAACGAGCAATCCGTTCAACTTCATCTTTTGGACCAAAGACTAAAGGCGTGCGCTGATGTAAATCATCTGGCACTAAATCAAGAATGCGCTTTGTACCATCAGTGGCCATGCCGCCTGCTTGTTCAACCAACATCGCAACAGGTAATGCTTCATACACCAGACGCAATCGACCACAAGCATAATCAGGGCGGTTATCGCCAGGATAAAGGAAGATGCCGCCACGAATAAGAATGCGGAAAGTTTCAGCGACTAAAGAAGCCACCCAACGCATGTTGTAATCTTCTTCACGCGGGCCATCTTTGCCAGCCAAACAATCATCAATATAACCACGAACAGCAGGGCTCCAATGACGGTAGTTTGAAGCGTTGATTGCATATTCACGCTTGCCAGTAATCATTTTCATGCCAACCATGGTGATTAACCATTCACCTGTTGAGCGATCTAGCGTTGCGACATGGGTGCCATCTCCAACGGTGAAAACAACCGTTGTTTGGGGGCCATAAACCATGAATCCAGCACCAAGTTGCTCTGTACCCTTTTGGTAAAAAGCTTCATTTGCAGGGCCATCAATCGCTGGGAAAATAGAAAAAATTGTGCCAATAGATACGTTGGTTTCAATGTTTGATGAACCATCAAGTGGGTCTACAGCAACAACCAAGGGTGCACCATCATTGAGCGGCACAGCATCGTCATCTTCTTCAGAACCCATAACAGCAACAGGGCTGTCACGTAGTGCTGCAAAAATCAATTCATTTGACTTAACATCAAGAAATTTTTGGGCATCACCATCGGCATTATCACCAACGATTGCTGCCATTTCGCCAGCCAATGAACCTTGAGAAATAAGGTCAGCAATTGTAGTTGCTGCGCCGCATAATTTTTCAATTGTTTCTGCAACAGCTTTATTGGTGGCGTTCTCGCCAGCCCAATCGCCTAAAAAACTTCCGAGGGTCTGATGCCGCTCCATGTTCAAAACTCCAGTTGACGCTTTTGTAAAACTATAATGCCGTACTTATTCCCCTTACAGCGAGCGCTGTATATGAGGGTTTTGGTCGCAAAAGTAAATTTGAATAAACTTTCGACTTATGATAGAAAAACTTAATGTCATTTATTCGCGATATAACCATGAAACAGCTACGTGCCCTTTCGGCCGTGGTTTCAGCGGGCACGGTTTCAGGTGCTGCAAAAATTTTACACGTCACCCCACCTGCGGTTTCCCTACAACTCAAGCAATTTGAAGAGCTTACGGGGATTAAACTGCTTGAGAGAAACTCTAAAGGCCTAAAACCTACGCAAGCAGGTCAAGAAATTCTCGATACGTCGCGGCGGATTGAATCTTTGCTATCTGGCTGCTCAGATGGACTTGATGCCATTAAAGGTATGACAAAAGGTAGCGTTCGGGTTGGTGTGATATCCACAGCTAAATATTTCGCCCCACGCGCTTTAGCGGCTTTTAAAACAAAACACCCCGAAATTGAGATGAACCTACAGGTTGGCAACCGTAAAGAAACTGTTGCCGCTCTTGAGGCCTTTGAGTTTGACTTTGCTATTATGGGTCGCCCGCCAAAGCAGTTTGAAGTGGAGCGCGCGATGATTGGCCCACACCCGCATATTCTGATTGCCCCACCAGAACACCCGTTAGCTAATGAGAGAAACCTTCGCCCCGAAAGCCTTGTTGGCGAAGCCTTTTTATTACGTGAAGAAGGATCGGGCACGCGCGCGCTTACCGAAGACCTTCTAGAACGTGCAGGCCTTCCCTTAGCATCAGGCATGGAAATGGGATCAAATGAAACCATTAAACAAGCTGCCATGGCTGGCCTTGGCATTGCCCTCATTTCAGCTCACACGGTTTCGGTGGAATTGGAAGAAGGCCGTTTATCATGGCTGGATGTCGAAGGGTTTCCGATTGAACGCAGTTGGCAGGTTATAAGGCGGTCTCAAAAAATCCTTATGCCTGCTGCGCAATCATTGTGGGATTTTATGGTATCAAATGGCCATCGGTTTCTGCCCGAAACTCCAACCAACAAATAGGACCTGATTAAGCGCGTTTCGAATTTACTCTGTCGATCAAGTCTTTTCCACTTTCAACCCGCTCAGAATATCTGTCGGTCAGATAGGATGAAACATCGCGTGTCAACAAAGTGAACTTAACTAGCTCTTCCATCACATCGACCATGCGGTTGTAAAAGCCAGATGGTTTCATGCGTCCATCGTCGTCAAATTCCAAAAATGCTTTGGCGACCGATGATTGATTGGGAATGGTAATCATTCGCATCCAACGCCCAAGCACCCGCAATGCGTTGACTGTATTAAACGATTGTGAACCGCCGTTGACTTGCATAACTGCCAGTGTTTTTCCTTGCGTCGGGCGAACGGCCCCAAGACTTAAAGGAATCCAATCAATCTGGGCTTTCATAATACCCGTTATGGTGCCGTGCCGCTCGGGGCTACACCACACCATGCCTTCGCACCAATTTACTAAATCACGTAATTCAGCAACTTTAGGGTGGGTAGCATCACATTCATCTGGAAGTGGCAAACCAGATGGGTCAAAAACTTTGGTCTCTGCGCCAAAAGTTTCAAGCACGCGTGCCGCTTCTTCATTCATCAAACGCGAGTACGAAACGGTGCGCAATGATCCGTGCAAAAGCAAAATGCGCGGACCATGGGTTGATGGCGCTGTTAGAGTTAGATTTTCTTGCGTTGGCTTTTGCAGCGCATCGGCAACAATGTTGGGCATTTGTTTTGTCATGTCTTAAATCTATTCTTTTCACTTTGTGGACCATAGCAAGAGGGGCCACAGCTTCAATTATGGCCAATCGTTATGGTCCTAGAGCGTTTCATGTTTTGTTTGAATCACAAACACTGCATGAAACGCAAGATTATCAATACCTTAAGCTGGTCGGCCTTTTAGCTGAACTGTTTTTTGGGCTGTAAAAGCCATTGAGCTAAATACATGGCGATGATTGCACCGATGATTTGAGCAACAATGAACAATGGCATATCAACAGGGCGAATGCCTGCAAACGTGTCTGAAAAACTGCGGGCGATCGTAACTGCTGGGTTGGCAAACGATGTGGACGCAGTGAACCAATAAGCTGCCGTGATATAAAGGCCAACGGCCATGGGAACAGCGGCCGCGTTGGCGCGGATTGTTGCTAGAATCGTAAATACCAAACCGAACGTTGCCACCCCTTCTGCAAACCATTGCGGGGGACCCGTACGTACTTTGAACGAAAATTGAATGAGCGTTTCATCAAACATGAGGTGGGCAGCAGCCACACCAAGCAAGCCACCGATAATTTGCACAGCAACAAATTGCAGCCCTTCAGACTTTGAAATTTCGCGGCGCAATGTGAAAATCAACGTCACAGCAGGATTAAAATGAGCGCCAGAAATCGGCCCAAGCATTGTAATCAACACAACCAATATTGCACCCGTTGGAATGGTGTTTCCAAGCAAAGCAATGGCAATATTTCCGCCCGCCAAGTTCTCAGCCATAATACCAGAGCCTACAACGGTGGCTAATAATAAGGCTGTCCCAATGCACTCTGCAGTTAAACGTTGAGCGCGATTATACTCAAAGTTCTCACTCTTTGAAACATCAGACATTTTGTTTCCGTTTGGTTTTTATTATGCTTACAGGTGGGTTGTTACTTTCAGAAACTGGGTTAGATAACTCCAAGTTGCCACTGCAACAATCTTCCATCAAAAAGTCCAACAACCCATGCAGTGCATGATAATTTGCATAATATCGAATAATGCGAGATTGCCGTTCACGACGAATAAGCCCCGCGTTTTTAAGGGTCGCAAGGTGAGCAGACATGGTGTTTTGTACAACACCAAGTTTCTCACCCACCTCGCCAGCGGCCATGCCCTTTGCCCCCGCTTTAATTAAAAGCCGAAAAGCATCAAGCCGCGTCCTTTGAGACAATGCCGTCATTGTTTTTATTGCACGCTCTTTGTCCATATATCGTTACTACTGGATATATGGATGGAAGTCAATTGAGTTTTCCGTTGACAACCAGTTCTAATTTTGCAATTTATATTGTATGCAAAATAAATACAAAACTGAAATCCAACCTAAAAACCTTGTGTTGGTGCAAATGAAAAATGACATTTTAACCTGCTCGTTAAAGCCTGGCACCCAAATACGCGAAGCCGCCGCCGTAAAGCGTTATGGCGCAAGTCGTACCCCTGTTCGCGAAGCCTTAATTGAATTGGCGGCAAATGGTTTTGTTATTCTTGAGCCAAACAAAGGGGCAATTGTTGCCCCGCTTGATACTGCGACGGTTTTTTCAGTTTTTGAAGCGCGCATTCCAGCCGAAAAGGCCGCAGCAGCACTGTCTGCCGTTAGGGCAACAAACCAAGATAGGCGGAACCTAAAGCAATACAAACAAGAACTAGAACAACTTGACCCCGCCAACAACCTTAATGACTTTGATGACTTTTTCGCTATTGATAAAGCTGTGCACGATGCGTTGGCACACTTTGCCCGCAATGATTTTATTTCTAATCAGATCGAAATTTTGAGAGCACATACGGCGCGCTGTTGGCATTTTTACAAAGACCGTGGCCTAAAAGAAGACGCCGACGTGGATGGCCTGATTGCTATTTTAGACGCGGTTGTTTCTAACAACCCCGAACAAGCTGCCGAAGCAATGCGCGTGCACCTTGGCGGTTACGTCAACGCCTATCGCGACATGCTCACCAAACATATTGATACTTTAAAATGGGTCTAATAATGAAAAACAAATTTATACTAGCCACTGGTTTATTTATCGCAAGCTTAGCTGCCGCAAATGTCTTGTTCATAACGCCGACCATCGCAAATGATGCCGTGTCAAAGAAAGTAACTTTTCGAGGGAAACCTGCACCTCTAACTGCGTTTCAAAAACGACGATTGCCGCCAGGTGCAAAAAACCCACCTGGCCGCGAACTAAACGCAGTCCTGAGCCTACCTGCAGGCAAAGGCCCCCACCGCGCCGCAATCCTCATTCACACCTGCCATGATGCAAACTTTTATCAACCATGGGTCAAACGGCTAAATTCTTGGGGCATTGCGACATTGAGCTTTTCGCGCTGCCAACCACCGGACTTTAAACCAATGAACGCCAACGAAAGTTTAGAATGGCGCGAAGGATCAGCCACGGCCTATGCGGCCCTAAACTACTTGGCTCTTAACCCAGCTATAAATGCCAAATCTATTGCATTGATCGGCTGGTCGCGCCTTGGCATGGTGCCGCTTAGTGTTTTAAACCGCGAAGGTGAGTATCAGTTTTCAAAAGTAAAGTTTGCCGCCGCCATCGCCATCAATCCGTTTTGCGGATTTGCAGGTGGCCCGCATCAAGCCCCTATTCTGGTTATTTCGGCAGGTCATGATGACTGGGTTGATCCTAAGATGTGCGAAAAAATGGCGGTACTTACCGCTAAAGACCCCAACCCTGTAAAAGTCAAAGTGATAAAAAACGTTTATCACGGGTTTGACATTGAAGGCTTTGGCAAAACCCACTTTAGTGAAAAAGAGATAAATGTTGATGGCTATCCAGCTGGTGGCGGCACCTTGGGTTACAATGAAGAGGCTCGCAATATTGCCATCGGGCTGGTGAAACTGTTTCTCGACAAACACCTTAGTGGATCAAAATAAGCTCTGTTTTAATCCAGCGTCAACGCTTTTGGCGGCCATAATTTTGGTGGCCAAACTTGGGGGTAATTTTCGATTTTTCCGTCACAATCAATTTTTGTTTTTTGATTGATTAAAACAAAATGGCTGTCAAATTGAGGATAAGCCCAGCGCCAGATCGCTTTAGTGCCACAATCACCTAAACCACGATCTTTGCCAAAGGATGATATTTGTCTTTTGCTATTATCCCAGACAAAATTGTAAATGATGAATTGGGTTCCAATACCTGCGTTACCTGCAATGGGAAATGCGACCCGTTGGGCAATTTGTTTTTTGCCATCAAAACTGAGGGCCACAAAAGGGCGATTATAACCGGGGCCACCACAAGCCAAAATATATAAACCGCTAGCGGCTGGCTCACCTTTAAAGCTAATTTTTAAACCATTGAGTTCTTTACTGGCATCAATCCCTTTTTCGGTACATTCTTCAAACCCATTACGCCAGATAACTTGCACCTGTTTTGGCACTTGATTATCCGATGTGATTTTGCTTAGCGTTGGTAGCTGTGGCTTTTCATCTGCTTGCACGACGGCTACGGAACAAAGAAAAAGTGCCGAAACTGCAAGGATAAATCGCGCCATAATACTCTCTAGTTTGATGTGGTCAAATTCAGACCTGTTACTTTTTATTTGCTGGTAAAAAAAACTATTCTAGGCAATTGTCGCGCTTGATACAATTATCTATTGAGAGCCAATATGTCTTTTCAAATTCACGGACTTGCACCAGAAAAATTCGCGCCGTTTTTTGCGCTATCTGCCGATGAACTAAAAGCCGTCGGTGGGGTTTATATGGTCGCAAAAGGTGACAGTGGTTTTCCGTGTCGAGTTTGCCTAGAAGATGCAAAGCCTGATGAAAAGGTCATTTTGATTCATTATGAGCACCAAAGCGCTGATACGCCATATCGCGCAAGCGCCGCTATTTTCATTCGTCAAAACGCGACACAAGCAACGCTAGATAAAAATGAAGTGCCCGAACAGTTTCGCACCCGTATCATATCTGGCAGGGCCTTTGATGAAAAAGGAATGATGGTTGATGCTGATGTGTGTGATGGTAAAAACTTAGAGAGTATGATTGAGCAGTTGCTCGGCTTGCCAAGTGTTTCTTATCTTCAACTACATTACGCTAAACACGGTTGTTTTGCAGCCCGAGTGGAACCGGCCCAATGAAACTAATCGATTGGGCCATGCTCATTGCTCTATCCATTTTGTGGGGCGGGTCATTCTTTTTTGTCGGCGTTGCGGTTGGCGAAATCCCTCCACTCACCATTGTCACCTTGCGCGTTGCCATCGGAGCTTGTGCCTTGCTCGTGTTCTTAGCCGTTACGAGGCAACTACCAAAACTATCTGGCCCCATCGTTTTTGCTTTCTTTGGTATGGGGGTTCTAAACAATGTTATCCCTTTCATTCTAATCGTTTGGGGGCAAAGTCAAATAGCCAGTGGTTTGGCCTCGATACTTAATGCAACAACGCCATTGTTTACCGTCGTCGTTGCGCACTTTTTAACCCAAGATGAAAAACTAACACCCGCGCGTGGCTTTGGTGTTTTGGCAGGCATCGTTGGGGTCGTCATCTTGCTTGGCAGTGATTTAATCGGTGGTTTAGGAGAGAACCTTTTGCCGCAACTGGCCATTCTTGGCGCTGCATTTTCCTATGGCTTTGCCAGCATATTTGGGCGGCGGTTTAAAACGCTAGGCGTTTCGCCAATGGCAACCGCTACAGGCCAAGTGAGCGCTTCAACAGTAATGTTGCTTCCTATCATGCTGATCGTTGATCGGCCATGGATGATGGCCATGCCTTCAGCGGCGGCGATCTGGGCGATGATTGGGTTGGGTTTAGCAGCAACTTCAATCGCCTATGTTTTGTATTTTCGCGTGCTGGCAAGTGCAGGAGCAACCAACGTTTCGCTCGTCACCTTCCTTATTCCTATCAGTGCTATTTTTCTTGGCGTATTCTTCTTATCAGAAACGCTTTACCTTCGTCACTTTATCGGCCTTGCCATTATCGGCATCGGCCTAGCAGCAATTGACGGGCGAGCGTTTGCTGCATTTAAACGCCTCTAAATTCATGCCACTAAAGGCTGTTGAAAGGGCGTAAAAGGAGCGGTGACGAAATTATGGTCATCGCCCCTCCCAGCAATAAATTGAGCAGATTTGGTTTAAAAAGCCCTTCTATTTGTCAGCTATTTATCAGCGCTGTCACGCAGCTTTTTCGCTCTTGGCATTACCATAAAAACTACCACCGCTAGAGGCCATGGCGATCAGTTGTTTTGTTGGGGCGTAGCGCGGGCCGTATTTGTCGGCATAGGTTACACATTTTTCAACAAAGGTTTTTGCCCCCATCGTGTCGATGTATGACAGCGGACCGCCTGTGTATGGGGCAAAACCAAAGCCAAGAATTGCACCAACATCGCCTTCACGCGGATCAGTTAAAACGTTTTCTTCAAAGCAACGCGCTGTTTCAAGGGCTTGAATAATCAGCAAGCGTTCTTTGATTTCTTCAACGCCAACGCCTGTATCTTTAGGGGCAACGATGTCGGTAATACCAGGCCAAAGTTTCTTTTTGCCTTTTTCTGAATAGTCATAAAACCCTTGGCCATTCTTGCGGCCATAACGTTTACGTTTAACAACCATTTCTTCCAATATACCATCAATGGCGCGCGGCTCGTAAGCATCGCCCATGTCAGCTTTTGTCGCTTGGAGAATTTTCCATGAAAGGTCTAATGCGACTTCATCATTAAGCGATAATGGTCCAACAGGCATACCCGCCATGCGGCCCGCGTTTTCAATCAATGTGGAGGTCACACCTTCATCTAGCATGAAGTGACCTTCTGAGATGTAAGTCATCACTACGCGTGAGGTAAAAAAGCCACGGCTGTCATTAACAACGATGGGGGTTTTCTTAATCTGGCGCACATAATCAATTGCTTTAGCCAAGGCGCGATCATTGGTTTTTTCACCCAAAATCAACTCAACCAATTTCATTTTAGCAACGGGGGAGAAGAAGTGAATACCAATAAAGTCACCTTGGCGTTCGATATATTCAGCAAGTCCTGTAATCGGCAATGTTGAAGTGTTTGAAGACAGAATTGCGCCTTCTTTCATTTCTGCTTCGGCTTTTGGCAACACTGTTGCTTTGAGTTCACGGCTTTCAAACACCGCTTCAATAACCAAATCACAGTCTTCTAAACTACCATTAGCTGAGGCCTCAATACGGCCCATAATTTCAGCGTGCTTTTCTTGGGGGATACGTGACTTTACGAGCATGCCTGAAACATGACCAAGGCCGCGCTGGGCAGACTCATTGTCTTGATCGAGCAAGACAACATCGATGCCAACAATAGCTGAAACATAGGCAATGCCTGCGCCCATGAAACCAGCGCCAATGATGCCAAGTTTTTTCACCTTGTTTTCAGGTTCACCTTTGGGGCGGCGTGCGCCTTTGCTTAAATCCTGAATCGAACCAAACAGTGTACGGATCATATTTTTAGATTGCGGGCCTTTGAGTAGCGCGGTGAAATAACGTTCCTCGATTTCAAGTCCTGCATCAAATGAGCGAACGCATAAGCCTTCATAAACGCATTTCATAATCAGGCGTTGAGCATCGTAATTATCATAGGTTTGTTGGCGGTACATGGCATTGCCCGCCGACCACATCATCATGCCTTTTGGCGAATACGGAACACCGCCCGGAATGCGGAACTTTTTGTCATCCCAAGGGGCCACAGGGTTGCCCTCTTCTTTGATCCAGCGTTTTGCTTCGGCCAGAATTTCAGCATTTGGCAGCACCTTGTGGATAGCACCAATTTTGAGTGCTTTATCGGCATCCATGTGACGGCCTTGCATCATCAAAGGCAAAGCTTCTTGCGCGCCGACAAGACGAGGCAAACGTTGGGTGCCCCCACCGCCCGGCAATAGACCAATTTGAGATTCTGGAAGACCCAAGCGCGCCTTGGTATCATTGGCAGCCACGCGGTAATGACATGCTAGCGTGACTTCAAAGCCGCCGCCAAGCGCTGTACCATTGATGGCCGCTGCACAAGGCTTTCCGCAAGTTTCGAGTTTGCGCATAATGCGCGAGAAACGCGCGCCTGCGTCATGGATGTATTGAGTCGCTGCAAGTTCGCCTTTCTCAGCCATGATTTTGCCAAAGCCTTGGCCCATTGCACCAAGCATGGTGAGGTCAGCACCCGCACAAAAATCGCCTTTGCTTGACGTGATGACAGCGCCTTTAATCGCGTCGTCCGTGGTGATTTGTTTAACGATATTTTCAAAATCATCCATAACGGTCATGTCGATGACATTCATCGAACGGTCAGCCATGTTCCACGTAAACACCGCAATTGCATCGCTATCAATTTCAAGCGTAAAATTTGTATAGGTCATCATTAAACCCTTTCAATAATCGTTGCAGTGCCCATGCCAGCACCAATACATAAAGTCACCAAGGCGGTTGATTGGTCACGGCGCTCAAGTTCATCAAGAACGGTGCCCAAAATCATTGCCCCTGTTGCGCCAAGCGGATGGCCCATGGCAATCGCACCACCTGCCACATTGGTCTGGTCATGGTCTAAATCTAAATCTTGCATAAACCGCAGAACAACCGAGGCGAAGGCTTCGTTGATTTCAAACAGATCAATATCACTGGTGTTCATGCCTGCACGTTTAAGCACTTTGCGGGTCACATCGCCCGGCCCTGTGAGCATGATTGATGGTTCAGAACCGATGTTAGCAAACGCTTTAATACGGGCGCGTGGTTTTAACCCCGCAGCTTTTCCTGCTTCTTCATTGCCAAGCAAAATAGCGGCGGCACCATCGACGATGCCTGATGAATTGCCAGCGTGGTGAACATAATCAAGTTCTTCAAGTTCTGGATAACGTTGTAGTGCTACGGCTTCAAAT
>JAMOMM010000061.1 GCA_027067085.1 Hyphomicrobiales bacterium | reverse complement strand
AACGTCAAGAGCTTGCTTTGGGGTCAGCTCATCGGGAAATATTTCTTTCAATGCTTCAAGCGCCGCGCTCGGTATTTTTGCAGCAGATATGGGTGCATCGGGAATTGGTGCGTTGAATAACGGCAAATCATCAATTGTATTTTTGCCAGAATTTTCTGAACGCTGCTCTTCAAGTTCAGCCAGCACTTGGGCGGCCCGTGTGGTAACAGCTTGAGGTAGTCCAGCAAGTTTTGCCACTTGAATACCGTACGAGCGATCAGCGGCACCTGGCCCAACTTCATGCAAAAACACCACATCACCCTTCCATTCGCGCACCTTCATTGTGGCATTACCCATACGGGCAAGCTTTGTTGATAACGCGGTTAGTTCGTGGAAGTGCGTTGCAAATAATGAGCGACATTTGTTGACTTCATGCAGATGCTCCACACAACCCCAAGCGATGGATAAACCGTCAAATGTTGCCGTGCCACGCCCGATTTCATCAAGAATAACCAACGAGCGTTCACTGGCTTGGTTTAGGATGGTGGCCGTTTCAACCATCTCGACCATAAAGGTTGAGCGTCCGCGCGCCAAATCATCGGCCGCACCAACACGGCTAAACAACCGATCTAAGGTGCCAATGTGGGCGCGTGTTGCGGGAACGAACGATCCCATTTGCGCCAATAATGCGATAAGTGCATTTTGCCGAAGGAAGGTAGATTTACCTGCCATGTTTGGGCCTGTTAAAAGCAAGATGGCTTTTTCGTCATCATCCTCATTGCCTGAGAGGTTGCAGTCATTAGAAATAAAACTACTTTCACCTGAAGCTTTCAGCGCTGCTTCAACCACGGGGTGGCGACCGCCTGTAATGTCAAAAGCCAACGATGTATCAATGATCGGGCGCGTATAGTTTCGAGCCGAAGCCAATTCCCCAAGGCCTGAAAAAACATCAAGCCTGGCAATGGCGTTGGCCCGTTGTGATAAGTCATTTGCAACCAATGAAACAGCGTCAACCAATTCACCAAATATCTGTAACTCAATCGCAACTGCCCGTGATGCTGCCGATTGAATCTTTTGCTCCAACTCACCCAACTCAGTGCTGGTAAAACGCATAACATTTGCCAATGTTTGACGATGCACAAAAGTTTGATTATGAGGTTCTTCCATCAATGTTTTGCCGTGTTGGGCAGGTACATCAACAAAGTATCCAAGCACATTATTGTGTTTGATCTTGAGTGTTTTGATTTGGACTTCATCAGCGTAGCGCGTTTGTAGCGAGGCGATAATTTTACGACTTTCATCGCGCAGTTGACGGTTTTCATCTAGCTCGGTTGAATAGCCCGCACGAATATAACCACCATCGCGCGTGAGGCTTGGTAATTCATCACCAAGGGCTTGGTTTAGTTTGTTTGATAACCCATTATCATCTTTGCCCAAAACATCCATAATCTGCAAAATATGATCGGGTAAAATATCAAGCGCACCCGTATCATTCAACGCTGCAATGATCTGTTTGCCTGTAATAATACCTTGGGCAATAGCGGCCAGATCACGCGGTGTGCCGCGATCAAGTGTTAAGCGAGCAAGGGCGCGACCAATGTCGGGGCATTTTTTCAAAACATCGCGAACATTACTTCTGATATTACCAGCTTGGAAAAAGTAACTCACACTATCAAGTCGTTCATTGATGCGTTTGGCATCGGCAAGTGGGCCTGATAAATGCTCAGCCAGCAAACGCCCACCCGGCCCCGTAACAGTATAATCAATCGTTGCCAGCAACGATCCTTTGCGAGAACCTGATAAGGTTTTAACCAGTTCCAAGTTGGTGCGCGTTGCCACATCAATCAACATGGCATGATCGTCGGCCAATTTTACTGGTGCGCTAAGCGTTGGCATTTTACCAACTTGGGTCAATAAAATATAATCAACCAAGCCACCACAGGCGGCAATTTCTGCGCGACCAAACTCACCATAGGCTTCAAGTGCAGCAACTTTGAAATGGTCTTTTAGCGTGCGCTCGCAACTTGAACTGTCAAACTTTGAAGCGGGCAACGGTGCCAGCGCCCCACCGCATTCAAGTAAGCTGGTGCTGATTTCCCCATCGGATAAAAAGCTATCTGGAAAGACGATCTCTTTGGGACCAAGGCGGGCCAGCTCAGCTGATAAGCGATCAATGTCTGTTGTGGTGACAAAAAACTCACCCGTTGAAATATCAACCCAAGCCAGCGCCATCTCATGGCTAGACTTAATTCTGGTTAAACTGGCTAAAAAATTGTGTTGCTTAGCATCAAGTAAATTGTCTTCGGTAATAGTGCCAGGCGTGACCAATCGAACCACTTCACGGTTCACGACTGATTTATAACCGCGTTTTTTTGCTTCTGCGGGGCTTTCAGTTTGCTCGCAAATGGCAACGCGATGGCCAGCTTTTATCAAGCGCTCTAAATATTGGTCGCTGGCATGGTATGGCACCCCACACATGGCAATATCATTGCCGCCATGTTTGCCGCGTTTGGTTAGGGTGATGCCAAGGGTTTGCGAGGCAATTTCAGCATCTTCAAAAAACAATTCATAAAAGTCACCCATGCGATAAAACAGCAAACAATCAGGGTGTGCCTGTTTGATGGCAAGGTACTGAACCATCATTGGCGTTGGGGCAGGGTTAGAAGTCGTTTCGCTCATAAATTTGTTGTTACAATGGGTGGTCTTGCCATCATATGGCCTCCTCCTCAAAGCTGCTCCCTTAAATTTCCTCAAAACCGACAAAAAAATACAGGTCAAAACGGTTTATCATCTTGCCTTTTTCCCCGTTGGTGTGTTTTGTAGGCTCGATACCACTATAATGTCTATCTTTGTCAAAAAAATATACAGCAAAAGAGCACGGAAATTTATGGCACGTCCCACCAAGCCGACTAATCGCACCAATATCACTGATGCAGAAGCATTGGCTTTTCACAGTCAGGGCAAACCTGGCAAGCTTGAAATCAGGCCAACCAAACCAATGGCGACGCAGCGTGATCTGTCATTAGCTTATAGCCCAGGTGTTGCCGTGCCTGTGCGCGCGATTGCCGAAGATCCTGCAAAAGCCTATGAGTATACCGCCCGCGGTAACTTTGTTGCGGTGATTACCAATGGTACGGCTATTCTTGGTTTAGGCAATTTGGGCGCGTTAGCATCCAAACCCGTGATGGAAGGAAAATCTGTCCTTTTCAAACGCTTTGCTGATGTGGATTCATTTGATATTGAGCTTGATACTGAAGACCCAGAAGAATTTATCAACGCGGTGCGCTATATGGGACCAACTTTTGGCGGCATCAACTTGGAAGACATTAAAGCCCCAGAGTGCTTTATTATCGAAGAGCGCTTACGCGAGCTTATGGACATCCCAGTTTTTCATGATGACCAACACGGCACGGCGATTATTGCGATTGCTGGCTTGATTAACGCGCTTGAACTCACGGGCCGCGATCCTAAAACCGTAAAAATCGTTTGTAACGGCGCTGGCGCATCGGCCATTGCGTGCATGGGCCTTGCGGTTTCTTTGGGTGTGTCACGCGAAAATATTACATTATGTGATTCTAAAGGCGTTATTTATAAAGGTCGCACCGAGGGTATCAATCAATGGAAATCTGCCTTTGCGACCACAACAGATAACCGCAGCTTATCTGATGCTATGAAGGGTGCAGACGTGGTCTTTGGCCTTTCAGTACAAGGTGCCATTACGCCTGACATGGTAAAATCCATGGCAGATAACCCGATTATTTTTGCACTAGCCAACCCTGATCCAGAAATCACCCCTGAAGAAGTTGCTGAAGTGCGCGATGATGCGATTATGGCTACAGGGCGTTCTGATTATCCAAATCAGGTCAACAATGTTTTGGGCTTTCCATATATTTTCCGTGGTGCGCTTGATGTTCAGGCCTCAACCATCAATGAAGAAATGAAATTGGCAGCAGCTTATGCTGTGGCTGAACTGGCGCGTGAAGAAGTGCCTGATGAAGTGGCCGCAGCTTATCATGGTCAACGCCTCAGATTTGG